>NZ_LUKY01000033.1:300000-583532 GCF_001881495.1 Candidatus Rickettsiella isopodorum
GCTTGCCTTAATGCCTCTAATGTATCTGCTGTTTCTCCTGATTGAGATAAGGCAATAAATAATGTCTCTGGCTGAATAATATGCGGTCGATATCGAAACTCACTGGCAACATCTACCTGACAAGAAATACCTACCCATCGTTCTAACCACTGCGCCGCAATCAAGCCTGCATGGTAACTAGTACCACAAGCAACTATTTGTACGTGTTTAATTTGAGCAAAACGCTGTATAGAATTAGGTCCGAAAACTTCATCCCAGACTTCTGATGGGTTCACAAGACGACCTTCAAGCGCAGTATTAACTGCATTGGGCTGCTCAAAAATCTCCTTTTCCATAAAATGACGGTACTTCCCTTTACTCACCACTTCTGTTGGTAAATCAATTAAATGCCTAGGATGATGAACTTTCTTCCCGTTATTATCATAGATACTAACTGTTTCAGCGGTGACCTCAGCAATATCACCTTCTTGTAAATAAATAAATTGTTGCGTAACCGATAATAATGCTAAATGATCTGATGCAATAAAATTTTCACCATATCCAAGCCCCACCATTAAAGGGCTCCCTTTACGAACAGCTATTAAAGATTTAGGATCATCTTGATAAAGAAAAACTATGGCGTAAGTACCTTCTAAACGTGCTACTGTTTTCTGAACAGCAAGCAAGAAATTATTATTTTTTTTCAGCGCTTGATTTAATAAATGCGCAATAACTTCGGTATCCGTTTCAGATTCAAAGGAATAACCTACTTTTATCAATTCTTGTCTTAAAGGCAAATAATTTTCAATAATGCCATTGTGAACTAAGGCAATATTGTCTGATATATGTGGATGCGCATTAGATTCACTCGGTTTCCCATGAGTCGCCCAACGCGTGTGTGCAACGCCAATGGTAGCTGATAAGGCTTCAGGCATTATTGCTTTATCTAAAGCTTCAACTTTACCTACAGTACGTCGGCGTACTAAATGATGCTTTGAATCCAAAATGGCGATTCCAGCCGAATCATATCCACGATATTCTAGCCTTTTCAAACCTTCCATAAGAATAGGGACTATATTACGTTGTGCTATTCCCGCTACTATTCCACACATACTTATATACCTTTATATACTCTTCGCACTTGAATTTTTGTCTGTGTTGCCGCCCAACTCGCAATCCTCATGTACCTTAAATACACTCCAGTTGCTCCATTTTCACGGTACCTTGCCAAAAATCCAATTGTTATGAGTATAACTGTTTAAGTCTAGGCTTGTTAATCAAATGCGAAATTTAAATTGTTTGATTCATCATGATGATGAAAAAAGTTTATTATGGATTAATTAGTCTTTTCTATCCCTCTTTCAATTAGGTTAACAAGGATTTTATATAATGAATATCAGTATATTACTAAAAAAATTAAATACAGGTATCACTCATGGCTTCTTTCCTTATCATTGCATTATTTGTAACGATAAGGCGAATAGGGAACTTGATTTATGTATGGAATGCGAGACATTTTTACCTTGGTTAAAAAATGCCTGTACTTCTTGTGCGATCCCTTTAGCTTTTCAAGGACAATCTGTTTGCGGCGCTTGTTTAAAAACCCCCTTACCTTTTCATAAGTTATGTGTTTTTTTTTCTTACACAGAAATAATAAAAAAATGGGTTATTGGCCTTAAGTTCCAGCAACAATTAGTTTATGCAAAAATTTTTGGCACTCTATTAGCTGAAAAAATCAGTTCACGGTACCAAAGTGAGCAGCTGCCAGATAGAATTATTCCAGTCCCTTTACATAAAAAAAGGCTATATGAACGCGGTTTTAATCAAGCGATAGAATTAGCCCGACCTATTTCTAAAAAATTAAATATACCTATTGAGTATAAAAAATGCCAAAGAGTAATAAATACGGCCTCTCAAAGTAAGTTACCTTCAAATCAACGTTCAAATAACGTGAAAAATGCGTTTGTTGCGCATCAGGATCTTGCTCAGCAGTATATAGCGCTACTCGATGATGTAATGACCACTGGCCATACGTTCATCGAGATAAGTCGCGCTTTATACGATGTGGGTGTAAAAAGAATAGATGTATGGTGTTGTGCCCGCACTTACTTAGACGGGAATTAAACCTACCTTCTATTATATACTAAGGTACTAAATCTCTTAATACTGCTCTTCACGTTGCTCACGGCCACGATGATAACCACCACCATTGCCACCGCCAGAACCGCCCATGCCTCCACGCCCGCCGCCGCCGGTACGACGACCACCACCAGCACCGCCAGTACGACGTCCGCCGCCTGTACCACCTGCATTAGAATCTGGTGGATTAGCCTCAGAAACTGTAATGGTACGTCTTTCATGGATACTGCCATGAAGCGCTTCAATCGCTTCTTTTGCTTCTTCAGGTGTAGACATTTCAACAAAACCAAAGCCCTTGCTACGGCCACTATGGAAGTCTCGGATAACTTTAACGAAGTTTACTGTCCCAAAAGGGGTAAAAAGCTCTCTTAGTCCATCGTCATCGACGCTATAGCTTAAACCACCCACATACAATCTTTTATTCACGCAAAACCTCCAAAAGGCTAAAAAAAGCCATTTCCAGGATATTAATCGCTTTCACGCTTCCTATCCGGCGATGGCAGAGATAAACTAAACGCAATCATAGTAACACAGGACAATCCTCTAGGGTATATGGGGCCGTAAAGTTGCTTAAAACTTCTCTATTCTAAAAAGCTACGTAACATCCAGGCATTTTTTTCATGAACTTCCATACGGTCAGAAAGTAAATCCACAGACACTTGATCATCCGCCTCTTCGGTTTCTGGTAATAATTCACGCGCTAAACGAATCATGACTTCCTGATCATGGACTAGCTGGCTAATCATATCTTTAGCTTTTACCGTGCGTGTCCCAACAGCTTCCTTAATTTTGCTTAATTTTGCAAAATCGGCATAACTAGCAGGCACAGGAAACCCTAATGCCCGAACACGCTCAGCGATAGTATCACCTGCATTCCAAAGATCAATATATTGCCCTTCAAATACACTATGTAAGGGTTGAAACATAGGGCCTACAACATTCCAATGGAAATTATGGGTTTTTAAATATAATACATAATTATTTGCTAATAATATAATCAAACCTTCAGCGACTTTTTTTCGTTTAGCTTCAGTCAATCCAACATTAAGTGCCTCTTTCATAAAACCTCCAAAATCAAAATTTATATTTTTAGACTGCTTTTTTTCAAACCAAACTATCAATGCAATTATAAATGACGCATTGGGAAAGACTTATAAAAACTATTCAGTCACATCATCCTCTTCATCATCTTCATCCGTTATTAAATTATTGCGCTCACGAATTAAATAATTTCTGCGTTGTAAATAGGCATTGCGTTGGAATACATAGGGGTCAAAAGAGGCTTGTTTTATCGCCTGATCGAAATCCAACAATTGCGCCCTGGCATTAATGAAACTCCCATATATTAAACCATTTCGCCAGGGGACATCATTTATATAAGGATAAATAGAAAAAACACCATAATCCATCCCCCAAGAAATGGTATCTCGTATAGTTCGCGGACCTAAAATAGGGACGACTAGATAAGCTGAAGAGGTATAACCCCATTTAGCTAAAGTAAGACCAAAGTCCTGATGATGATCAGGTAATCCAATTCGAGTAGCCACATCAATAAATCCTGCAACCCCTATCGTACTATTTATTAATAAGCGCCATGTATCGGAAGTTGCATCATAAAACTCACCTTGTAGTAAGTCATTAATAATAGTAGGAACTTGTTCTAAATTGCTAAAAAAATTACTGATACCTTTAGTAATAGGCCACGGTAAAATTGTTTTATAAACTGTAGCTATCGGTTTAAAAAAAATTTTATCTAAAGTCTGATTAAGTTTAAAAGCATGCCGATTATAATTTTCATAAGGATCGTTATTTAAATCACTATCCAAATCAACAGCTAAAACGGGTGATGCCACCAATAACAATAGGTAAAATCCTAATAATCTGTTATGCATTCCCGATGCCTCATATTAATTTCTAATTTTAATTAGAACTTTCACTTAAATACTTCTCAGCATCCAGTGCCGCCATACAGCCTGTCCCAGCGGATGTAATAGCTTGACGGTAAACAGAATCAATGACATCACCACAGGCAAAGACTCCTTTTACACTAGTTGCTGTTGCAAAGCCCTTACTTCCTCCTCTGACTAAAATATAGTTATTCTCCATATCTACTTGATTTTTGAATATCGCTGTGTTGGGCGTATGGCCAATAGCGATAAAAACACCTTGAACGTCTAATTGACTAATAGCCTTTGTTTTATTATTAATAAGTTTTAAACTATTAACTCCTTTTTCATCTCCTAAAATACTATCCACTTCAGTCTCTAACACTAAAGCTATCTTTCCAGTTTCCACTTTTGCCATTAATTTATCCAACAAAATTTTTTCAGGACGAAAAAACTCACTGCCCCTATAAATAAGAAAAACATGATCGGCAATATTAGCCATATATAAGGCTTCTTCTACAGCGGTATTACCGCCTCCCACGACTGCTACTTTTTGGCCCTTATAAAAAAAACCATCGCAGGTAGCACACGCTGAAACCCCTTTACCCATGAATTCTTTTTCAGAAGGTAAACCTAAATACTTAGCTGATGCACCGGTAGCTACGATCAATGCCTCGCAGTAATAAATTTTCTCATCCCCTTTTAAGACAAAAGGCCTTAGGGATAGATCAACTTTATTGATATGGTCAAAAATAATATTGCTATTAAATCGCTGCACATGTTGATGCATACGTTCCATCAAAACGGGTCCTTGCAGCCCCTCTATATCACCTGGCCAATTATCAACATCCGTAGTGGTCATTAATTGACCGCCCTTTTGCAATCCAGTAATAATGACTGGCTCAAGATTTGCCCTTGCTGCATAAAGTGCCGCTGTATATCCTGCAGGCCCGGAACCTAAAATAATTAATCGATGATTTTGAGCCTTATTCATAATCCCCACTTTAGGATGAAAACCCAGATAAGAAAAAAATTGTTATAATTAAATTTGCTAACAAAGTATAACAAAGAACGCTATAAATAGTACCTATACCCCTATAAGTATACTCACAGCAATTGGTTTTTTTGGCAAGGCGCCATGAAATAAAGCAACTGGAGTGTATATAATAACCATGAGGATTGCGAGTTGAACGGCAACGCAGACAAAAATTCACAAGTGCGAAGAGTATATTCCAAAAAGACTGTATGCTTATGTATGACCTAAATAAGGAGCACTCTTGAAAAAAACCAGAACTGAAGAATTTTTACAGTTAAGTCTTAAACAACGTCTACTAGAAGGTCTACTCATCGTGAGTGGAGCCTTGGCTCTTTTTTTATTTTTAGCTTTATGGACTTATCATCCTGTGCTATCTATTAAAACCTCAATGAACATAGCAGGCCGTTTAGGAGATCAACTAGCCCATTTCTTTTTTAATAGTTTTGGCTCCTTAGCTTATTTATTTCCTGCATTATTATTGTATGGAGGATGGCAATGTTTTAAAGGTCGTTTTTCCAGTTTATCTTTTAGTTATCCTTTTTTAGCTTTACGTCTATTAGGTTTTATTACTATTTTCATTGCAGCTTGTGGACTCGCTGCTTTGCACAGTACACAGACTACACACGGCTACACTCCAGGTGGACAATTAGGAAATATCGTTACAAAAAGTTTTGTTGTCCAATTTAATGTGGTGGGCAGTACATTATTTCTATTAGCGCTTTTATTAGCCAGCACTACGCTTGCAACCGGTTTTTCTTGGTTAAGTATTATCGATAAAATAAGCAGCTACATTATGGTAATGCCAGGAAAAATCGTAGAAAAATTAAAAAAAATCACCCTTTATGTAATAAAAAAAAGAGGGGCTGAAAAAATTAAGCCTCGTGTAAGTACTTTGTATAAATCCGATACATCAAACACTTCTAACAGGCAACCTTCATCTCAATTTAATCCCATAATTAATTCCCCTATACCTAGCTCAGAAGAAGTTCATCATAATCCACTTTCTATTAAGCCTTATTCATCACCTACCACCTTAGTTTCGAATAAAAAAAATGTTATTAAATCTTCTCTTCCCTCATTAACTCTTTTAGATCCCGCTGAAAAATTGAGTAAAGAAGGATACACACGCGATGAACTAGAACAGCTATCAAGAGATGTTGAGCTGCGTTTAAAAGACTTTGGGATACAAGTACAAGTTGTAGCCGTACACCCGGGACCCGTAGTCACTCGTTTTGAAATGCAACCCGCCGCAGGAATTAAAGTAAGCCGTATCACAGGGCTCGCTAAAGATTTAGCTCGTTCATTATCTGTAGTAAGTGTACGTATTGTGGAAGTTATTCCTGGTAAGTCCGTCGTTGGACTCGAAGTCCCTAACAAACACCGAGAAATTGTTCGGCTCAGTGAAATATTAAGTTCAACCGCTTACCAACAAGCACGATCACCGCTCTCGCTGGCCTTAGGCAAAGATATAGCCGGCCATCCAGTCATCGTTGATCTAGGGAAAATGCCACACTTACTGGTTGCTGGAACAACAGGCTCAGGAAAATCGGTCGGTCTCAATGCCATGCTGCTGAGCATTCTATATAAAGTAACACCTCAGCAAGTTAGGCTCATCATGATAGACCCAAAAATGTTAGAGCTAGCTATTTATGAAGGCATTCCTCATCTTTTAGCCCCTGTTGTTACCGATATGAAAGAAGCAGCGAATGCCTTACGCTGGTGTGTGGCAGAAATGGAACGCCGTTATAAATTGATGGCACATTTAGGAGTACGAAACTTAGCAGGATATAATCAAAAAATACAAGAAGCTACTGATAAAAGACAACCACTTAATGATCCATTTTGGAAGCCAGAACAAAGTGACAAAGCAGAAATTTTAGAACATCTTCCCTATATTATCGTATTAATCGATGAATTTGCTGACATGATGATGGTGGTTGGCAAGAAAGTTGAAGAGTTAATTGCAAGAATCGCGCAAAAAGCCAGAGCGGCAGGCATCCATTTGATTTTAGCCACGCAAAGACCCTCTGTCGATGTTATCACTGGCTTAATCAAAGCAAACATTCCCACACGTATCTCATTTCAGGTCTCATCGAAAATTGATTCACGCACTATTCTGGATCAACAAGGCGCTGAACAATTATTAGGTCATGGAGATATGTTGTATTTAGCACCAGGGACTGGTGTTCCTATTCGAGTGCATGGTGCTTTTGTAGCTGATCAGGAAGTCCATCACGTTGTCAGTGCATTAAAAAAATCTGCTGCTCCAGAATATAGACTTGATCTCACTCAAACTAACCTTAATGAAGGCGGAGATTTAGATTTTTTAGATAATACTTCAAGTGAAAAAGATGCGCTGTATGATCAAGCCGTACAAATTGTTATAGAAACGCGCCGAGCTTCTATTTCTAGCATTCAGCGACGACTAAAAATTGGCTACAACCGTGCAGCACGGTTAATGGAAGATATGGAGAAAGCAGGCTTAGTTAGCGCTATGGAAAGTAATGGAAATCGCGACATCCTCATCCCTGATAGATTAAATGAATAAACTTCACATAGTTTATTCCATATAAATTATTAGATTTCTTAGAGAGGCTACCAACCCAAAAATTTTTTCTAACTCTGATGAAAAAATAGTATTTTTAGTGTCTCAAAAAGCTCATCTTTTCTGTATAAATACTTTTAAGTTTATTTATAAATCAATTTTAAATCAAAAGATAATATTTTATTAGAAAACTATTTCTATAAAAACTTTTTTATTTAGACAATTAGAATATAATTCGGTATTATTTTTTAATTGTTAAAAAGGTTCTACAAATAATTAAAATTAGAGCATAAAAATAATAATTTTCGGCTTCTTTGCAAAAGAAAAAAATATTTTGTAATTGTACGGGAAGATACTTCAATTAAAATAAATCCACCGTACAATTTTTTTTCACTTAAATGCCTCAGTTAATTAAATCCATTTCCTTTACTTCATTTTTTTCAGCACGTAATTCATTTAAGCTCAGTTTAATTTTTTCCTCTCCAAATGAATTATGCTGAATATCCGTTACTATACTAAACTGACCATTTTCAATCCGGCTAGGGAAAGAAAATATTAATCCCTCATCCACTCCATATTGACCTCTCGAACATGAAGCAACAGAAAAAAAATCATCATTTTTAGTATCATGTGTTAAATGATAGATACTTTCCACTATCCCATTGGCAGCAGAAGCAGCAGAAGAAGCCCCTCTAGCTTTAATGACAGCGGCTCCTCGAGTCTGCACTATTGAGATAAAATCATCTTTTAGCCATTGTTCATCACGAATAACTTCCATGAGAGGTTTTCCCGAAATTTTAGCATTATAATAATCAGGATATTGTGTTGATGAGTGATTTCCCCAAATTGCCATTTGGGTCACTTCTTCAACTGAAACTACCGCTTTTTTTGCCAATTGTGCACTAGCCCGATTTTCATCTAATAAAGTCATAGCAAAAAAACGGGTCTTGGGAATATCGGGTGCATGGTGCATGGCAATTAAACAATTGGTGTTACAGGGGTTACCTACCACAAAGATCTTTACATCCGCAGCAGCATAGGCATTGATCGCCTTTCCTTGTGGGGCAAATATGCTGCCATTTATCTTTAACAAATCCGCACGTTCCATGCCCTCTTTACGTGGCATAGAGCCCACTAAAATAGCCCAATTGATATCCCTCATCGATTCCTTTAGCTCACTGGTACAAATAATATTTTTTAACAACGGAAAAGCACAATCATCAAGCTCCATAGCGGTTCCATGTAAAGCAGGAAGGCTTCTATCCAGTTCTAATAAATGGAGTATCACGGGTTGATCAGGGCCAAACATTTGGCCTGAAGCGATACGAAATAATAAAGCATAACCTATTTGGCCAGCTGCTCCGGAAACGGCTACTTTAATTGGTTTTTTATTCATACAGATTCCTATAAGACTAATATGTAGTTAATTTTTTTATCTGGACTTAAGATAATGTAACCAAGGATGTCTTTTATCCCCTACAGCTAAAAAATTAGCTTTCTGTAAAGAAATTGACAGGTTATATTGCAATTCCTGACCCGTATTATCTATAACTAGACCTCCCGACTCATTAAGTATGCATTGACCTGCTGCTGTATCCCATTCAAACGTAGATGAAAAACGCGGATATATATCGGCTAAACCTTCAGCAACCCAACAAAATTTTAACGCACTTCCACAAAACAATAAATTTAAACTAGAAAACTGAGCTAAAAAATTCTTTAGCTCCTCCCGGCCATGCCGTCGACTCACTACCGCAGTGATAAGCTGCTTTTCTTTCCAAACTCGGCTACGGATAATTTTTGGTTGGGTTTGACCTATTTGCTTATAGGCTCCCGAACCTTTTCTGGCAAAATAACAAATATTCGTATATGGAACAAATATAACGCCTAAGCTTGGCTTATTTTGTTCAATTAAAGCAATATTAATAGTAAATTCGCCATTTTTTTCCAAAAATTCTTTTGTTCCATCCAAAGGATCAATTAACCAATACTTCTCCCAAGTCTGTCTTTTTTGATAAACAATAGGTTTTGATTCTTCAGAAATAATAGGTAAATCAGGCGTTAATCGGCGTAATCCTTGACAAATACAATGATGAGAGGCTAAATCAGCAACAGTTATAGGGGATTTATCTATTTTATATTCAACCTTAAAATCATTTTGGTAAATATTAAGAACTTGATTTCCGGCTTTTTTAGCGAGAGAAACTACTTCATTAAGCAAAGAATTCATAAGTTGGCAGTATACAGCTCATTAAGAAAATACGAAAATATTAAACCTGGTTAGAGACGGGAGTAAAATAAACAAGGGATCCCACCCAATTGATGCTTTATTAGCCTCCCATAAACTGGCTGATAATTATTATCCTATTCGAAGATACTCTACTGATATATTATAATGAAAAACCTAATTAATTATTTTGCAATAGTCCCAGCCGCAGGTGCGGGAAATCGCATGCAAATAGATTTACCTAAACAATATATATCTATTAATGGAAAAAAAATACTTGAATACACATTAACCACTCTACTAAACTATCCCCAATTTAAAAAATGTGTTGTAGTAATCAATAAAAATGATAACTATTGGTCAGATCTACAATTTAGTTCCCCTCATCTACTCACCGTATTAGGAGGCGAAGAACGCTCTCATTCGGTATTTTTTGGCTTATTGGCTTTAAAAAACTTTGCAAAAAAAAATGATTGGATATTGGTACATGACGCAGTTCGACCACTTTTACATCCAAGCGATATTGATAAACTTATTGCTCATTTAGACGATCATCCTGTAGGTGGGTTATTGGGGCATCCGATAAAAAATACCGTTAAATATATAGATAATCAGCGATTTGAAACATTGGATAGAAAAAAATTATGGGCAGCCTTAACTCCACAAATGTTTCGCTACCATTGGCTGGTTAACGCGCTTGGTTTTGCTATCAAAAAAAACCAATTCACTACGGATGAAGCTAATGCCATCGAGTTAATCGGCCAGCAACCTAAAATGGTAGAAGGACGTACAGATAATATTAAAGTAACCCATAAGGAAGACTTAAATTTACTTAATTATTATCTTTCTATTCGACCAGACCTCTGCCCTTCTTAAGTTAAAATTTAAAGTGCTTATCAACAACTATGGAATTAATTTTACTTTTTTCAATAAGTTATTTGTGTAAAGAGTATAATCTAACTGGCCCAAATTCTTAGCTATTTCTTCACGATAAAGCTTTTTTGTTGAATTATTTAGTAGCGGTGGAGGAGCTTCATCGTAAACAGCCATTAGTCTGACCAATACATAATCTCCATTTTCCAAACTAAAACCTTTCATTGATAACAAAGCAAGAATATGCTTATTAGGTGGAGTTAAAGTAAATACCGTATTTATAACTTCCTTATTTAATTTCTTATCATACCGATTTGCCTGCTTAATAAACTTCCATTTTAATTTTTTGCTTTCTAAATTAATAGGCGTAGAACTCATTTTTTCCAAGTTTCTGAGTAAATTTTCTCCAAATTGCCGCGCTTTAGATATAGCTAGTTGTTTATTCAAGATTACCTTGATCTTTTCTCGCACCTCGTTATTAAAGGGCTGTATACCCGCAGGCTGGTATTTTTTAATTCGTAAAACGATGGCGGTATTTGAATTAATATCAATCACAGGACTATTATTTCCTTGTAAAACATCCTGACTAAATGTGGCAGCAAGTATTTTTGAATTTTTACTCAAGCCCTTTTTTCCACCTGCTTTATCAAAAAAAGCGGTGGAATGTATCTCCAAACCCAATTTATTTGCTGCGATGGCTAAAGAATCAGGGTGCATATAAGTTAAATTAGCTAATTTAGCTCTATTTTCTAGAAATTTTTTTTCATCTTGGAAGGAAAGTTCGATATATTCAATGCTAGCCTGCTCTGGCTGACTAAAACTCAGCTTATTTTTCTGATAATATGCAAAAATTTTGAAGTCAGGGAGGTTTTTCTGTTCTGAAAATCTTGAATGAGGAATAATAAGATAAGCAAAATCTCTTTTTTGATCTCTATATTTTATGTAGTTACTAATATCCTGAGGTAACGCAAATTCGCTTTGTGTTATTCCTTGCTTGACCTGATTAATAAGCAAGGTTTTTTTTATATCACCTAGAAATTCAAGCTTAGTATAATTGAGGGCATGTAATACATCGTAAAATTTTTCAATAGAAAAACGACCTTCAGATTGAAATGCTGGAATTTGCAATAAAACAGAATCTATTAAAGACTGACTAATGCGGTATTTGGATTGTAAAGCAGCCTGAAATAAAACTTGTGTTGTTTCCCATTCCCGCAAAATTTGCCGTCTTAATTCCTTCGCCATTTTTCCATCATTAGAAAATTTTTCACCGAAACGATCCCGTGTTTGCTGATAGGCACGTTGATACGCCTTATCAAAATCACTCTGAAGTAATGTTTGGCCAGCGATCTTAGCGACTACCTTATTATTTCTTCCTGCATTAAGCTCTAAATAGCCATGGATACCCCATAGAGTAAAAACAATAATTAATAATCCAATTACGGTATTGGTTATCCAACCTTGTGTTCTATCACGAATGGATTGCAACATAGTAAAGAAACTTTAGTTAATCTAAAAGAGATTTAAGAAATATAATACTATCTAAACTCTAGTAAGAACATTTTATTATTCTGACTTTAACCTTGTTTACATTTATATTTAAAATTTTAGAGAACTGGCGGAGTGGACGGGACTCGAACCCGCGACCCCCGGCGTGACAGGCCGGTATTCTAACCAACTGAACTACCACTCCCGCAATATATATGGTGGGTGCTGTAGGGATCGAACCTACGACCCTCGCCTTGTAAGGGCGATGCTCTACCAACTGAGCTAAGCACCCTGTCGAAAGGGACGTCATTCTAAACTTATTTACAAGATATTGCTACTCTTTTTGCACAGCATCTTTTAGTGCCTTTCCTGCTTTAAATGCTACAACATTACTTGCCTTAATATGTAAAGATTCTCCAGTCTTAGGATTACGTCCAGTACGTGCTTTTCGATGACGAACACAAAGTGTAGCAAACCCAACTAAACTAACATCTTCTCCTTTACATAACGCTTTAGTAATAGAATCTAGAATTTTTTCTAAAGTCTTTCCAGCAACATTTTTTGGAACTTGCGCTGCTTCCACAATAA
Source organism: Candidatus Rickettsiella isopodorum (assembly GCF_001881495.1). Lineage (NCBI taxonomy): Bacteria > Pseudomonadati > Pseudomonadota > Gammaproteobacteria > Legionellales > Coxiellaceae > Rickettsiella > Candidatus Rickettsiella isopodorum. Next base: position 312,762 of record NZ_LUKY01000033.1, read on the forward strand.
CATCAACTAAATCTGATTTATTCATATACCCTCACAACGGTAGAAATTAAGACCCAACCCTTTAAATTAATTTTAAGCGTCTTGCTATAGATTATAAGTGGAACTGTTTATATCAATAGCGTGAATCCTCTGTCAAGGGAATAAGAGTTATATACTCTTCGCACTTGTATTTTTGTCTGTGTTGCCACTCAACTCGCAATCCTCATGTATCTTGAATACACTCCGGTTGCTCATTCTCGGGCGCCTTGCCAAAAATCCAATTGCTGTGAGCATGCTAACGAGTATTTGTCGTAGGATTAATTTTCGCTTGATTTTTTTTATCAACCAGCTTGATAGGTACAGTCATTTTTTTTTCACCCTTCTTTCTAGCATTAGACTTAACTGAAGCTTTTTCTGCATGTTGTAAAGCGATATCCAAAACTTGATCTATCCAACGAACAGGGTGAATAATTAAGCCTTCTTTAATATTTTTAGGAATTTCTTTCAGATCCCGTTTATTTTCTTCTGGAATAATAACTTCACGTATGCCTCCACGATGCGCTGCTAGTAATTTTTCTTTTAAACCACCAATCGGCAAAACTTCACCGCGTAAAGTTATTTCTCCTGTCATCGCGACATCAGCCCGTACAGGTACTTTAGTGATCGCAGAAACCAATGCAGTACACATACCTATCCCTGCACTAGGTCCATCTTTAGGTGTTGCGCCTTCAGGAACGTGCACGTGTATATCTTTTTTCTCATAAAAATGAATAGGGATGCCTAATACTTCAGCTCGACTTCGAACCACTGTTAATGCCGCCTGTATTGACTCTTGCATCACCTCGCCCAAATGACCTGTATAACTTGTTTTCCCTTTTCCAGGAACAACTGCGGCTTCGATAGTTAATAAATCACCGCCGACTTCTGTCCAAGCTAAACCACTTACCTGTCCTACTTGGTCATGTTGCTCAACTAATCCATAACGATAACGTCTTACACCAAGATATTTTTCTAAGTTATGACTAGTCACGGTAATTGATTTCACACTAGGTTTACGCGCTATTTCTGTAACAACCTTCCGGCAAGTTTTAGCAATTTCGCGCTCAAGGCTACGAACACCCGCTTCACGAGTATAATAACGAATAATATCTTGCAATGCGCTTTCCGCCAAAATTAATTCTTTGTTTTTTGACGTAATTTTTAAACCGTTTTGGCTAAGTTGTTTAGGTAATAAATGTTGTTTAGCAATATTAATTTTTTCATCTTCAGTATATCCAGGTATACGAATAACTTCCATACGATCCAATAATGCCGGCGGAATATTCAACGTATTCGCCGTAGCAATAAATAAAACTTCAGATAAGTCATAGCTTACTTCTAGATAATGATCATCAAAAGCATGATTTTGTTCAGGATCTAATACTTCTAGCAATGCCGCTGCAGGATCGCCCCTAAAATCCATCGCCATTTTATCGATTTCATCAAGCATAAATAGTGGGTTTTTGACTCCCACTTTAGCCATTTTTTGCATAATTCGACCGGGCATAGAACCGATATAAGTACGTCGATGTCCTCTAATTTCTGCTTCGTCACGCACACCACCTAAAGACATACGCACAAATTCGCGCCCTATAGCCTCAGCAATCGATTGCCCTAAAGATGTTTTTCCGACTCCTGGTGGTCCTACCAAACATAAAATAGGGCCTTTTAATTTTTTAACACGTTGATGAACTGCCAAAAACTCAATAATACGTTCTTTGACTTTTTCTAATCCGTAATGCGCTTCTTGCAAAACTTTTTGTGCTTTGTCTAAATCGTAACGAACCTTACTCCGCTTATTCCAAGGAAGAGATAAAATCCAATCTAAATAATTTCGACTCACAGTCGCCTCTGCGGCCATAGGCGACATAGATTTTAATTTATTCAATTCAGAGATTGACTTATCCTTTACCTCTTTAGGCATTTTTGCCTTTTCGATACGCTTTGCGAGATCATCAAGTTCATTCGTAACGCCTTGAGACTCACCCAATTCCTTTTGAATCGCTTTTACCTGCTCATTTAAATAATATTCGCGCTGGCTTCTTTCCATCTGCTTTTTAACGCGCCCACGAATTCGCTTTTGTATTTGCAGCAAATCAATTTCACTTTCAAGAAAAGCTAATAAGCGTTCTAGACGTTTTTTTAATGGAAAAATCTCAAGTATCTCTTGTTTCTCTTGAATTCTAAGCGTCAAATGTGCTGCGATCATATCAGCCAACCGACCTGGATTATCAATACTCGATAAAGTGCTTAAAATCTCTAAGGGAATTTTTTTATTTAATTTAACGTATTGCTCAAATTGACTCAGAATTGTTCGTGTCAAAACCTCAATCTCTTGATCAGGCTCAACAGGGGGTATACCTACGACTTCGATCTCTGCAGCTATATAATCCTTCTCTTGGAAAAACTGTTTAACCTTACCTCGTTGGGAACCCTCAACCAACACTTTAACAGTACCATCTTTCAATTCTAACAATTGTAAAATGGTAGCGATTGTTCCAACTTGATAAAAACCTTCGATAGTAGGGCTATCTTCAGCAGGATTCTTTTGCGCAATGAGTAAAACCTTTTTCTCAGTGCTGGATTCAGTCATGGCAGTTTCCAAAGCTTTTATCGATTGTTTTCGACCTACAAATAGTGGTATCACCATATGAGGATAAACTACGACGTCCCGTAGAGGGAGTAGAGGAAGCTTCTCTGAAAGTTTAGAAGTCGTTGCCCCGCCGCTTGTTAGTTGCTTTGCCATAAATTCAACCTTTGAAAGATTTACTCGCTACCCGCCGCTATTTCTTTATTATCTACTTCAATTTCTTTTTCTTGCTTGTAAATCACCAAGGGTTTTACTCCCTTGCTGACGGTGCTTGCTTCAATAACAATTTTATTTACGTTCTGCATAGAAGGCAATTCATACATCGTATCTAATAAAACACTTTCCAAGATTGCACGCAAACCTCTTGCGCCTGTTTTGCGCTCTAAAGCTTTTCTCGCCACCATTTGCAAAGCATCTTCACGGAATTCTAAATCGACATTGTCCATTTTAAATAATTTGAAATATTGTTTGATCAAAGCGTTCTTGGGTTCCTTTAAGATTTGAATCAGCATTTTTTCATCAAGTTCTTCTAAAGTTGCAATGACAGGTAAACGCCCTATTAACTCGGGTATAATTCCATACTTAATCAAATCTTCTGACTCAAGTCGATTTAACAAAGTTGTTAAACTTCTCTTATCACCTTTGCTACGCACATCAGCAGAAAATCCAATTCCTGTTTTCTCGGTACGTTCACGAATAATTTTTTCTAAACCAGAGAAAGTACCACCACAAATAAATAAAATATTAGTCGTATCTATCTGTACTGTTTCTTGATTAGGGTGCTTACGCCCACCTTGTAAAGGTACTGAAGCAACAGTCCCTTCAAGTAATTTGAGTAACCCTTGCTGAACACCTTCACCTGAGACATCTCGAGTAATCGATGGATTTTCAGCACGACGGCTAATTTTATCAATTTCATCTATGTAAATAATTCCTAGCTGAGCCTTTTCAATGTTTCCATTGGCCGCTTGTAATAATTTTTGTAAAATATTTTCTACGTCATCACCCACATAACCCGCTTCAGTTAAGGTCGTTGCATCGGCGATAGCAAAAGGTAAATTAAAAACCCGCGCTAAAGTTTTTGCGAGTAAAGTTTTACCGCTTCCGGTAGGACCTATAAGCAATACGTTACTCTTACTAAGTTCCGTATCGTCTTTTACATTTAGCGGATGAAGGCGTGCTTTTTTAATTAATTCTAGCCGCTTATAGTGGTTGTAAGCGGCTACAGATAATATTTTCTTGGCAAATTCTTGGCCTATGACAAATTCGTTAAATACTTCATGGATCTCTGATGGCTTGGGGATCGATATGCACCCTTCCTGACGCGGAACTTCCTGCTGAAACTCTTCTTGCAAAATATCACTACATAGCTGCACACACTCATTACAAATAAAAATAGAAGGACCTGCAATTAATTTTGGCACTTCATCCTGACTTTTACCGCAAAATGAACAGTGAAGAGGCCCCGAGGTTTTATCGTTTATGGAACTACTCATATTTATTACCTCAACAAACTATTATTCATATATTGATATATTCTTCGCACTTGAATTTTTTGTCTGCGTTGCCGCTCAACTCGAAATCCTCATGTATCTTGAATACACTCCGGTTACTTCATTCTCACGGCGCCTTGCCAAAAACTCAATTGCTGTGACTGTATTTAAACAAATTTTTAAAATACTTTCGAATAAAAACCTACTTAATCAACTGATGAAGTAGCTAAAAACTCTTTAGTTTTCCCAGCTTCTGTACGTATTGTTAAAACCGCATCAATTAAGCCATATTTTATGGCTTCATGAGCTCCCATAAAGTTATCACGATCGGTATCACGCAAAATTTGTTCCGTATTTTTTCCTGTATGTTTAGCCATTATATTATTAATCCTTTCTCTAACTAACAGCATCTCACGAGTATGGATTTCAATATCCGTTGCTTGCCCCTGATAGCCCCCTAATGGTTGGTGGATCATCATCCGCGCATGGGGTAAACAATGGCGCTTTCCTTTCGTCCCGCCACAAAGTAATAAAGCCGCTGCGCTAGCCGCTTGACCGATACACATCGTACTTACATCGGGCTTGACAAATTGCATGGTATCGTAAATAGCTAAACCAGAAGTCACCACACCGCCCGGTGAATTAATATAAAGTGAAATATCTTTATCAGGATTTTCAGATTCTAAAAAAAGCATTTGCGCAATAATTAAATTTGCCATATGGTCTTCAATGGGACCCACAACAAAGATAATACGATCCTTTAATAAACGAGAATAAATATCATAAGCCCTTTCTCCTCGACCGGTTTGCTCAACGACCATAGGGACTAATAATGAGTTCGTTATTTCCTTTGGTAAACTGCGTAAATACATAGTTACTCTCTAAAGATAAAAATAAATTGATTGCTACTACTAAGATATAACATATCTGCTATTTAACAAAGCTAATATCATTAACCAATTAGCTGTTATTCCTCACTTCAATACTCTCCCCCACACGATTTTTCCCTGTGAGATCCATGACCTCCGAATATTCAGTTGCTTTTTCAATATATTCTACTTCTTCTAGCAACTTATCAATGACTTGCTCTTCTAAAACTGAAGAACGAATGTTCATCATCATATTCTTATCTTTATACAGCTTATCCCGCACCATTTGATCAAATTGAAATGCTCCCACTAATTTATCAATATGTTGTTGAACTCGTAATTCGTCAACATGCAAGTGATGCTTTTCAATCAGTGCATTAAATAATAACCCGAGCGTAACTCGACGGCGCGCCATTTGCATTAAATCTGCTTTTTGAATTTCAGATAAGCCTATTTTATCCTTATCTTGTTGTTTCCGTTGCCTAAAAATATCTTGTTCTAAACGTTGATATTCTTGATTAAGCGCTCCCTGTGGTAATTGATTAATAGCGTGTAGGGTAACCAATTTATCTATAGCCTGAGTTTTTAATTTTTCACGCAACTTTCTATCTAATTCTATCTGCATATGTTCTTTAACTTGACTTTTTAGGGCTTCGATAGTTCCTTCTTTAATATCAAGCTTTTTTGCAAAAGCATTATCTAATTTGGGTAGTTTAGCTTTAGCGACCTTTTTTACTTTTATTGTTGCCGAGTAAACTTGTTCAGATCCACGCTCTTTCGGGAGTGAAATCGATAAAATGTCCCCCGCTACACTCGATAGAAGTACTGAAAATCCCTCAGGAATTTTATCTTCCTCGAGAACCCATTGTAAATCTCTACGTGTTTTTTCTTCTGCATCAGGAAAAACCATATCAAAACTAATCTGATCCCCGTAAGAAGCTTTATCAGGTACTTCAACCCACTCAGCATATTGCTTACGCATTTGCTCTAATACCTTATCAATATCTTCTGCGGTTATATTAACTTGAAGTCTTTCTAAACTAACACCTTTTAATGTAGGCACTTCTACCTGCGGATAAACTTCAAAACTAGCTGTATAAGTAAGATCTGTACCCGGCTCCGCTTTTATGGAGTCAATATGGGGCTGACCTACTGGATTTAAAGTTTTTTGCTCTAAAGCATTGGATAAACTCATTTGTAAAGACTTTTCTATGACCTCTTGCCATATGCTAGTTCCATAGAGCTTCTCAATATGGCTAGCTGGCACTTTTCCGGGTCGGAATCCATCTAAACGAGTCTTCTTTGCCAATTCAAGAAGGTGTCGCTTCTTTCTCTCTTCTAACTGGCTAATAGGCACTATGACCTTTAGACGTCGAGTAAAGTCATCGACACTTTCTACCGAAACTTGTATTTCATTCATAAATTTTAAGGCTCTTATCGTTGTAAAAATCCTTGGGCAATGCTGGTGCGAAAGGAGAGACTCGAACTCTCAAGGGTTTAAACCCACTGGAACCTAAATCCAGCGCGTCTACCAATTTCGCCACTTTCGCAAAGGTCGTTAATTATACAGGTATCTTATCATGAAAAAAATCAATCTAGTGAATTTGTCAGCCAACTAGCTGCTTGCTTGGCAAAATAGGTCAAAATACCATCAGCTCCAGCCCGTTTCATAGCCAATAAGCCTTCCAAAATACTTTCACGCTCATTTAAATAGCCCTGCATAATAGCTACTTTTTGCATCGCATATTCGCCGCTTACTTGGTAAATAAAAGTAGGTATACCGAATTGTTGCTTAATACGATAAAGAATATCCAAATAGGGCATTCCTGGCTTTACCATGACTATATCTGCTCCTTCAGCAAGATCCAATGCTACCTCTTGTAAAGCCTCATTACTATTGGCTGGATCCATTTGGTAGGTTTTTTTATCCCCTCCATTTAACTGCCCAGAAGTTCCTATTGCATCACGAAAAGGTCCGTAAAAATGGGAGGCGTATTTGGCGGAGTAGGCAATGATTTGGGTATTTGTATAACGCTTCTCCTCTAAAGATTTACGAATCCAACCAATTCGACCATCCATCATATCAGAAGGAGCTAAAGCATCCACACCCGCTTGTGCATAACAAAGCGCTTGTTTAACCAAAATTTCTATCGACTCATCATTTAAAATAACTCCCTGTTTAGATAAAAGACCATCATGACCATGTGTTGTATAAGGGTCAAGAGCAATATCTGTGATTATTCCCATTTCTGGAAAATTTTTTTTTAATTCCCTTGCTGCATGGGGAATTAAACCTTCTGGATTATAGGCTTGACAAGCATTCCAGCTTTTATCTTTTATAGGTATAACTGGAAATAGCGCAATAGCAGGAATTCGCAACTGTTGTAAAACAGCCACTTCATCCAACAAATAGTCTAAAGAAAATCGCTCTATCCCAGGCATAGTGGCTATCTTCTGTCTTTTATTATCCCCCGGAAGCAAAAATACTGGATAAATTAAATCATCACAGCTCAGTCTAGTTTCACGCATTAAGCGCCGACTAAATCGATTTTCTCTTAAACGACGTAATCGCGTATGAGGAAACTGGCGCATAGAGTACCCCTTTAACTTATTCTATGTTTTGGAGTACTTTAACTTATAAAATCACATATACAAACAATACTTCACGCTATACTTGTATTGTTTGTTTTATTTTTGTTAGAATCACCGCCTCTACTCATAAAGTAGCTAATTGCATTTTTAGAGAGCTTCGGAGCTTCCCAGTTATGAAAACATTGATGGCCAAACCTGGCCTTATTGAACAAAAATGGCTTTTGATTGATGCCTCAGGAAAAACCTTAGGTCATCTGGCTACTAGAATAGCTCATATTCTACGGGGAAAGCATAAGCCAGAATTCACGCCTCACGTTGATACTGGGGATTATATCGTCGTTATTAATGCAGAAAAAGTAACTGTAACGGGCGCAAAAGCTAAAAATAAATTATATGAGCGCTATACAGGTTATCCTGGCGGGTTAAAATCCATTACTTTTGAAAAGTTACAAAAAAGTTTTCCTACTCGAATTATTGAAAAAGCTGTTAAGGGCATGCTACCTAAAAATCCTTTAGGTTATGCCATGATAAGTAAGCTAAAAGTCTATGCTGGCTCTATACATCCTCATAGCGCTCAAAACCCTGAACCAATTAGTATTGATAGGTTATAAATTATGGCACTAGAACAGAATTATGGTACGGGTCGTCGCAAAACAGCGACTGCTCGAGTATTCCTCAGAAAAGGAACTGGTATTATCAAAGTAAATGGTCGTACTTTAGAAAATTATTTTGGCCGTGAAACCGCTCAGATGGTTGTTAATCAACCTCTAGAAGTTGTTGACCAGATGGGTAGATTTGATATCACAGTGACAGTTTCTGGCGGGGGAAGCAGTGGTCAAGCTGGCGCAGTTCGACATGGGATCAGCCGAGCTCTAATCAATTATGATGAAGTAACTACAACCGATATTAACGATGGCGATACTCATAGCGGTGAAGCTAGTAATGATAGGTCATTTCGTCGATTATTGCGGCACGCTGGCTTAGTTACTCGCGACGCAAGAAAAGTTGAGCGGAAAAAAGTAGGTCGACACAAAGCCCGTAAAGGAACTCAATATTCAAAACGATAATCATCGTATTATTTATTGGAATGTTTTGGACCTAAGTGTATTTATAAATAATTATATATTTTTCAACGACGAAAGAAATGGAAGAAGATCGTCGCCAATTACTAGTTATTATAATAGCTATCATGGCTGGATTTGGTATAGCTACTGCTAGCAGTATCCCATTTTTAGCATCATTACAGCCAAGCGCAGAAACTCTCGTAGCTACTGCTTCTATTGAAGTTGATTTAAGTCATTTAGCGCCAGGGGAATCCATGGTGGTTGCTTGGCAAAATAAGCCTATTTGGATAATCCGACGAACCCAAGCGATGTTAGATAATCTTCTGAACATTCACCCCTTATTACGCGACCCAGATTCTTTAACTGAACAGCAGCCTTCTTACGCGCGTAATGAATACCGTTCACTTAATCCAGAATATTTAATACTTATCGGCTTATGTACACATTTAGGATGTTCCCCACAATTTAAACCCAAGCAAGGAGAATTAAATCGCAAATGGCCTGGAGGACTCTATTGTCCATGTCATGGCTCTAAGTTTGATCTTGCTGGGCGGGTTATGAAAAATGTTCCTGCTCCAACTAATCTCAAAATTCCTCCTTATCGGTTTACAAATGAACATACTGTTGTCATAGGTGAAAACCCAAGGTTAGTATAAATGCAAATATCACTATACTTGCAGCAATTGAATTTTTGACAATACGCAAGTTAAGCAAGGAGTGCATATAACCATGGGGATTACGAGTTGAACGGAAACACAGACAAAAATTCCCGTAAAAACAGTATATTCAATTGGTTATCCGAACGTTTACCAATTAATGAGTATATTCACCAACATTTAACACAATATTATCTACCTAAAAATCTTAATTTTTGGTATTTCTTTGGTTCTTTAAGTCTATTTACTTTTTTTTTACAAATTTTAACGGGTATATGGCTAACCCTATTTTATACCCCTACACCTGCAGAGGCATTTAATTCCATCGAAATAATGATGCGAGAAGTACCTTATGGGTGGCTATTACGCTATCTACATTCTACTGGTGCTTCAGTTTTTTTTATCCTAATTTACGCACACATTTTTCGAAGCCTTTTATATGGATCCTATAAAAAACCTAGGGAGTTGGTTTGGTTGTTAGGCGTATGCCTTTACATTATTTTGTTACTCGAAGCATTTCTCGGATATTTACTTCCTTGGGGGCAAACATCCTATTGGGCAAGCCAAATTGGCACTTCATTGCTCGAATCAATTCCTAAGGTTGGCGAAACGCTAACACTTTGGATTCGCGGTAATACGATCGTATCAGAAGAAACTTTACATCGTTTTTTTGCACTCCATGTGATAGCTATGCCTTTATCATTGGTATTTTTAATTCGACTACACCTTATTGCTTTACATAAAGTTGGCTGTAATAATCCAGAAGGAATTTCTATATCAACAAAATCAATCTTACCTAATAAAACATTCTCTAGAGTCCCTTTTCACCCTTATTACACGGTCAAAGAATTGTATGCTTTACTAATTTTTTTGTTTATTTTTTCCATTATTGTATTTTTTGTTCCTGAAATGAATGGATATTTCCTTGAAGCAAATAATTTCATTCCAGCAGACCCTTTATTAACTCCTAGCCATATTAAACCACTATGGTATTTAGCACCTTTTTATGGTGTGTTATGTGTTATTCCTAATAAATCATTAGGTATTTTAATTATGGGGGCTTTTCTTTTCATGCTATTTATGTTGCCCTGGCTCGATCGCAGCCCAGTTCGATCGATGCGATATCGTGGTTGTTATTCTCGCTTCGCTTTAGCAATTTTTATACTCAGTTTTGGTTTACTTACCTATATGAGTACAACCCTACTGACACCAGATAAGACACTTTTTATACAGATCTTACTGCTCAACTATTTTCTTTTTTTTTTACTGATGCCCTTCTATACAAAATATGAAAAAAATAAACTATTACCAAGACCCCTATGCGGAAAATAATAGTTAGTGTTTTTTTTCTATTTATCTTTATATTTTTATTTTTTAGGATAGCAAATCCTTTTGAAAATAAACGAGTAAAATTCTCAATTCCACCATCTAATCTTGCTTCAGTACAACGTGGAGCAAAATATTTTATGAATTATTGTTCAGGGTGTCATTCGCTACACTATATGCGTTATAATCGACTTGGAGTTGATCTGAACATTGATGATCCATTCAATTCAGCCCCTCAACAACGGTTAAAAGATAATCTTGTTTTTACTCAGGCTAAAACTAGCGATACAATAAAATCAAGCTTACATAAAAAAGAAAGCTTATTATGGTTTGGAAAGCCTCCTCCAGACCTTTCTTTGAGTATTCGGGCAAGAAGTGCTGATTGGGTGTATAATTACTTACTTAGCTTTTACTTGGATGATACGAGGCCTTTTGGAGTTAACAATAGTTTCATTAAAAACACCGCGATGCCGGATCCATTAGCGATAATACGTATGGATACCAATACCTATCATACTAATATTAACGATAGATCATCCCTAAAAATTATCAATCGTACCTACTCACATTCTAATAAAAGTAGATTAAAAGCTCCTATGTTAGAAGGAATAGTGATTGATTTAGTGAATTTTTTAGCTTATACAGCTGAACCTACAAAAAATAATCGCCAATCATTGGGTAAAAAAGTATGCGGATTTTTGTTGTTATTAACCTATTTTGTTTATCTTTTAAAAAAGAAAATCTGGGGAAATATAGAAAAAATAAACATTTTTCATAATCCATGAAAAGTATTTTAAATTATTAATATGGAGAACCTTTTATATGGCACAACCTGCCGGTAAACGTTCAACTATGTGTTTATATGCAAATATCAATGACCCTTATAGTCATAGGGTACGTATTGTTTTGGCGGAAAAAGGGATTAGTGCGGAAATTATAGAGGTATCGCCTACAGAATTACCTGAAGGTTTGTTACAACACAACCCTTATGGTACTGTCCCTACTATTATTGATCGAGATCTCGTCCTTTACGAAACAAATATTATTACCGAATATTTGGATGAGCGTTTTCCTCATCCTCCTTTATTACCCGTTTATCCAGTAGCTCGTGCCAAAAGTCGACAGATGATTTATCGAATTGAGCGTGATTGGTATCCTCTATTACAACAAATAGAAAGTACATTAAATAATACTAAAACAACCAAGCCTACAGAGTCTATGCATGCTGCTCAAAAGAAATTAGAAGGTAGTTTGGCTAGTCTAGCACCTATATTTGCTGGTAAATCATTTTTCTTGAGTGACGAATTTACTTTAGTAGATTGTTGTATGGCGCCGTTATTATGGCGTTTACATCGTTTAAATATTAAACTAGCACCTATGCCAAGTGCTATCAAAGAATACGAAGAGCGCTTATTTAAACGCCCCTCATTTAAAGCAACTTTAAATGAGGTCGAATTTGGAGTGAAAATTTAAAATGATGACCTCAAATCGTTCCTATTTATTACGTGCATTTTATGATTGGATTATTGATAATCAATTAACCCCGTATATTCTTTTAGATGCTGAACTACCTCATGTAGAAGTACCAAAGCAATGTATTAAAGATGGTAAAATTACTTTAAATATATCTACTGACGCTATATTAAATTTAAAAATAGATACTCAAGCGATACAATTTGAAGCGAGTTTTAATGGACAATCGATGCTTATTTACGCACCTATTCAAGCGGTATTGGCCATCTATACGCGAGAAAATGGTCAAGGTATGGTATTTACAGAAGAAGAAAGCAGTGATGAGGGTGGAAATAATCCCCCTCCTAGAGTTAGACCAGGTACAAAACCTAAACTCTCTATTGTTAAATAAAATGTCATCGCCAATCATAATTGGGTGGAGGGAATGGGTCTCTTTACCTGAATTAGGGATACCTCGTCTGAAAACAAAGGTAGATACTGGCGCACGAACCTCAGCTTTACATGCCTGCCGCGTAGAAATTATTGAAAGAACTCCCCATCAAAAGAAAGTATGCTTTATCATACATCCTCAACCACGACGTTTCCCAGAAAAATCAATTAGCTGTGTTGCTGATTTAATCGATATACGTGAAGTTACCGATTCTGGTGGCCATAAAGAAAATCGATGTGTTATCCAAACCTCTATCGTTCTCGGCACACAATGCTGGCCCATCGAAATTACTTTAACAAGCCGAGATAACATGCGTTTTAGAATGTTATTAGGCCGAACTGCATTAAAGCACCGCTTTATTGTTAATCCCACTCATTCTTATTTATACAGCAAAAGAACTATAATCCCATGAAAATTGCAATTTTATCTCGCCGTCCAAAACTGTATTCAACGCGTCGTTTAGAAGAAGAAGCTAAGAAAAGAGGGCATCAAGTTAAAATTATAGATACCCTCCGATGCTACATGAATATCACGACACAAAATCCATATATTCACTATAAGGGTAAGATTTTGGATAAATTCGATGCCATTATTCCAAGGATTGGAGCTTCAATCACTTTTTACGGCGCCGCATTGGTCAGACAATTTGAAATGATGGGCGTATTTGTTGCAAATAACTCAATTTCTATCACCAGAGCTCAAGATAAACTGCGTTCCTTACAAATTCTATCTCGAAAAGGAGTAGGTTTACCTATTACCGGGTTTGCTTATTCTCCTGATGACATTCAGGATCTAATCAGCATGGTAGGTGGTCCCCCTTTAGTCATTAAAATTTTAGAAGGGACACAAGGTATTGGTGTAGTACTTGCTGAAACTCAACAAGCTGCTATTAGTGTTATTGAAGCCTTTTTAGATTTACAAGCCCATATTATGGTCCAAGAATATATTAAAGAAGCTAAAGCGGCAGATATTCGTTGTTTTGTAGTCAATGGTAAAGTTATTGCTGCAATGGAACGCCAAGCTAAATTAGGAGAATTTCGCTCTAATATTCACCGCGGAGGTACTGTGCGGCTTGCTAAAATAACCTCTGAAGAGCGTGCAACAGCAGTTCGAGCGGCTAAGGTTATTGGTCTCAATATTGCAGGCGTTGATTTATTACGATCCAACAGAGGTCCTTTAGTAATGGAAGTAAATTCATCTCCTGGATTAGAAGGAATAGAAAAAGCCACACAAAAAAATGTTGCTGAAATTATTATTAAATCTATCGAAAAAAGATCCAACAAGCATTAATCCTTAATTAGCATAACTGTTGACTCTATAATGCTGTCATCGTATAAATCAAGAGATGATAACGAATATATACCCATTTTCACCCTTGGCAGCGCGATTACGCCCCCAACATTTAGATGAATTTTTTGGTCAAACTCATTTATTGGGACCCCAAAAAGCATTGCGGCTAACCCTATTGAGCGGTCAATTACACTCAATGATCTTATGGGGACCTCCGGGAACAGGAAAAACAACTTTAGCTTCATTAATAGCAAATCACATTCAAGCCAGATTTGTCTCTTTATCCGCATTACAATCAGGCGTTAAAGAAATAAGAAAACTTGCAGAGCATACAAAAGTTCAACTCAATACGACATCACCCAAAAAAACGATATGTTTTATTGATGAAATTCATCGTTTCAACAAATCTCAACAAGACTCACTTTTACCTTTTGTTGAATCCGGACTCTTCATATTAATTGGCGCTACGACAGAAAACCCCTCTTTTGAAATTAATAATGCTTTACTTTCACGAACTCGCATCTATGTACTAAAAAAATTGCGTGTAGAAGAAATCCTTCAGATCATTGATCGAGCTTTAAGTGATACTAAAAATGGATTAGGTAGTAAAAATTTAATGATGAAATCTTCTGTAAAAAAACAATTAGCGTATATTGCTGACGGAGATGCCCGTCAGGTTTTAAACCTTCTGGAAATTTCCGCAGACTTAGCAGAAAATAACATTATTGACGAAAATACTTTAAGAGCGATCACTCAAACTAATTTACGGCGTTTTGATAAAAATGGAGAGTTCTTTTATGATCAAATTTCTGCATTACATAAATCAGTACGCGGAACCGATCCAGATGCTGCCCTTTATTGGTTAGCACGTATGCTGGACGGCGGATGCGATCCATTATATATTGCAAGGCGAGTTGTCAGAATGGCTAGTGAAGACATTGGCAATGCGGATCCGCGTGGTTTACAAATTGCTTTAGATGCTTGGATGGCACAAGAACGTTTAGGTAGTCCTGAAGGTGAGCTTGCCTTAGCTCAGGCTATAGTTTATTTGTCCTGTACTGCAAAAAGTAATGCTGTTTATACCGCATTTAATGCGGCGATGAAAGATGCACAAGAAAACGGTACGATGGAAGTCCCTTTACATCTGCGGAATGCCCCTACTCAATTAATGCGCAAATTAGACTATGGAAAAAACTACCGTTACGCTCATGACGAACCTAACTCTTATGCGGATGGAGAACACTACTTCCCTAAAGAATTAAAGGATCGGCAATATTATTTTCCCGTCCCACGCGGTTTGGAACTTAAAATCGCAGAAAAACTTGCACGTTTAAAAAAATCAGAAAAAATATAAAAAATGCTTTTAATTTTGTTCTTCTAGCCAAATTTTAACCGCCATATAATTTACCTTACCGCTACCTAATAATGGCATGCTATCAATAAAATATAATCTTCGCGGTAAACTTAATTCAGGTAATCCCTTTTCTTTGAATGCTTTAATAAGCATAGGCCGAGTTGCAAGTTTATAATCCGTGACTAAAACAAGTTGTTCTCCTTTTTTAGCATCTGGGACACTTAATATTGCATGATGTTTATCTGGCCATAAGTCATAAATTATATTCTCTATTGCTGTTAAAGAAACCATTTCCCCACTAATTTTTGCAAAGCGTTTGGCTCTGTCTTTTATAGTCAGATATCCTTCGGCATCTACCTCCACAATATCTCCCGTATCATACCAACCATGGCTGGGGGGAATAATTTCGCCAATTTGTTCCTTGCTTAAGTAACCTAACATTACATTAGGACCAGATATTAATAAACGCCCTCCCTGCTTAATTTCAGGAACAGATTCAATCTCATAGCGAATACCTGGCAAAAAATTCCCTACGGTACCCGGTTTATTTTGCATCGGTGTATTAACACTAATAACTGGAGACGCTTCCGTTACGCCATAACCTTCAAAAATACGAATTCCAAATTTTTCCATCCATAGTTTACGGGTTTTTTCCTTTAATTTTTCTGCGCCCGCGAAAACATACCGAATGCTGTAAAAATCATAGGGATGGGCATAACGACCATAACCTGCTAAAAAGGTATCCGCTCCAAACATAATCGTTGCATTACATTCATAAATCATATTAGGGACTTTACGATAATGTAAGGGGGATGGATAAATAAATGTTTTTATTCCATGATAGATAGGTAAAATGATACAAGCGGTTAATCCAAAAGCATGAAATAGTGGTAATGAACTAAAGAAAATATCTCGTTGATTAAAATCGACCTGTGTAGTCATTTGCGCAAGATTAGCTTGTATATTTTTATGACTAAGAACCACTCCTTTAGGGTCACCTTCTGACCCAGAAGTAAATAAAATCACTGCTGGATCTTGTGGATTGGTTATTTTTTTTAATTTTTTATAATAGTAATACTGAGGGAATCGGCTGAGTAAACTCGCTTTTAATTTGTCTTTCCAAGTAATCTCTTCCTTTAAATCCTCTAAATAAATAATTTGAATAGATTTTTCGTTCAAGCGGTTAATGAGTTCGAATAAATTAGCTACCTCAATAAATTTTCTGGAAGTAAGTATGCTATGAATTTGTGCAACATGACACGCTGTTTCTATTTGTGCAGAACCTGCTGTGTAATTTAGTAAAGCGGGTATCCTTCCATAGGCTTGTAATGCAAAAAAACTAACGACTGCACTCGTCATATTAGGCAACAAAAGCCCTACTGTTTCTTGATATTTAATATAACGACAAATATAAGGACCTAAAATAAAACAGCGCGTTATTAGTTGATTATAGTTAATCGCTACTCGAGTAATATCTTCTAATATTTTTGTAGGCCCCTTATGAATTGACTTCGCTTCTAATAAAGATTGAAACAAGGTTTTATTGTAATCTGTGCTTCGAAATAACATCTCCACCATCATGTCATAAAGCTGATTACTAATAACCTGCCTTCTTTTTCGACTGCTCATAGTAGGATCAACAATAAACTTCCTGGGTGGTAAAATTGAAATATAAATTTTTGGAAACCAACGTATTTGAACTTTACCTCGTAAGCGGGAAAAAGGAGTATATTGGGCACCCTGTAAACGAATAGGCAGCAAATTAACTTTAGCATGATCTGCTATTAATCCTGGTCCTTCATAAAGTTTCATCAGCGCGCCGGTTGTAGTAATCCTTCCTTCAGGAAAAATTACACATTTTTGTCCTTTCTTTACCTCTTTAATTAAAGTTTTAATAGCTAAAGGATTTAAAGGATCTAACTCAAAAACTTTAGAAAAATATAGAAAAGGCCGTATCCACCAAATACGTGATGTAAAACTGTTAATCGCAAATAAAAGTTCATCAGGCAAAAATGCATAAATTAAGACAACATCTAGAAAAGATGTATGGTTGGCTACAATAACTACACTTTCACCTGCGCCTTTATAATTCTCAAAACCACTTAACTTAACATCATAAAGACACCTTAATATTTTTCGTAAAAATGGCTTAATCAATCCTTGGGGTATTAATCGTGTTGCATATATGGCCAATCCTGTATTAATAACTCCTAATAATAAAAAAATCTGTGTAACATTTAAATCAATTTTAAGTAAAAAAACGATAATGATACTAGCAATGACTATAAATAAAGAGTTAATAATATTATTAGCCGCTATAGTTCTAGCACGATGTTCGGTAGCCGTATCTGTTTGAATTAAGGTATACAGAGGCACCGCATAAATACCACCACTAACTGATAAACCTAATAAATCTATACAAATTCGCCAATGTGTTATCGAATGAAAAAAGCCAGCGAAATTAGTCAGTTTTTCCGTATTATGGATTAAATGGTTGGAAGCAAAATAAAGATCAGTCATAAAAATACTCATCAACCAAAGGCTAATGGGTATCCATTTCATACTTATTCTATGCTTTAATAATCGATTACAAACTAATGACCCACAAGCAACTCCTATTGTAAAAATAACTAAAAAAAGTGTCACCACGCTCGCATCTGCAAACAAAATATTTTTAGTAAAACTAGGAAATTGCGTTAAAAACGTAGCGCCTATTAACCAAAACCAAGAAATAGCAAGTATCGCTAAAAAAACCCTTTTTTCAGCTTTTACTTTCTGAATTATTTTTACTGAAGACTTAATAAAATGTAAATTTAATTTTAAATTAGGGTTTGCTTTAGTAGTTGCTGGAATATAAAAACTAGCGAATAATCCCAGGCCTGCGATAGAAATTATTATGGTTGAAATCCATCTTAAATCCGTATGATTAGCGATTAATAATCCACCTAAGATGGTTCCTATCAAAATAGCAATAAATGTGCTCGCCTCCACTAATGCATTGCCTGCAATTAATTCATTTTTTTCTAACAAATCAGGTAAAATAGCGTATTTAATAGGGCCAAAAAAACTTGAATGCATACCCATAAAAAATAAAACTAACATCAATAAACTAACTGAGTGAAGATAAAAACCTAAGCTTGCCAACAACATAAAAATGCATTCGAATCCTTTGATAATCATTGTCAAATATCTTCGGCTTAGCTTATCGGCTAACTGTCCCGCAAATGCTGAAAAAAGAAAAAAGGGTAAAATAAACAATCCAGCCGCGAAAGTGACTGAAAGCTGCTGCAGTAATAGGGATTGTGTGATGAACTGATAAGTAATTAAAATGATTAAAGCATTTTTAAAAACATTATCATTAAATGCACCCAAGAATTGAACTAACAATAAGGGCACAAATCGTCGATTCTTTAGCAAAGAAAATTGCGTAAATCCGGGCATAAACCCTCTTTAATGAGGCGCACTTAGCCTCCTCTAAAAAATTTTTACTAGTATATCATATGAAAAACACTCGCTTTAGAACCTATTTTTTTAAATTCTGATAGAAATTTTAATTCGAGTTAGTAAAATTAAGTGGATTAAAAAAATTGAATAAATATTTTAGATGCTTATTAGACACCAAGCAAAGATATGATAGATAGACCAGTTGATATTAATCGATTGCGCAGGTATTATCCTTACCCGCAGTTGGCACAAGTTTTTGCTCATTAAAGGGACTTCATTAGCCAACTCTAACGTTAGTTTGGTGAATTACGGGGTATAGCGCAGTCTGGTAGCGCGCCTGCTTTGGGAGCAGGATGTCGGGGGTTCGAATCCCTCTACCCCGACCAAATTTTGGTATTGATACTTAAATTTTAATCAGTAAAATCG
Organism: Candidatus Rickettsiella isopodorum; assembly: GCF_001881495.1. Classification (NCBI taxonomy): domain Bacteria; kingdom Pseudomonadati; phylum Pseudomonadota; class Gammaproteobacteria; order Legionellales; family Coxiellaceae; genus Rickettsiella; species Candidatus Rickettsiella isopodorum. The sequence goes on from NZ_LUKY01000033.1 coordinate 331,787, forward strand.
AGTCAATTAACTATATCAAGATAATTAAGTAAAACAAGGTATACTAGTACTATTTTTAGTCTTGTTAGCATTCAAGGATAATCATTTAAAGAAAAATATTGTAGAAATTAGCTTTAGACTTAGGAAACAAACCCTGTTATTTAAACTTTTAGTAAGATGATAATTTTTCAGGAAAGCGCCTGTAGCTCATCTGGATAGAGCATCGGCCTTCTAAGCCGAGGGTAGCAGGTTCGAGTCCTGCCAGGCGCACCAATATCCTAGCAGACTTCACACTTTCAATGGTGGACGTAGCTCAGTTGGTAGAGCCCCGGATTGTGATTCCGGTTGTCGTGGGTTCGATCCCCATCGTTCACCCCATTTTTGGGCCGTTAGCTCAGCTGGTAGAGCAGTAGACTCTTAATTTATTGGTCGATGGTTCGATCCCATCACGGCCCACCAAAAGATATTTTTAATTAATAAAAAAACTTACGCAAATAACTTAATAATTTTAATTATTTACGAAGGGATCCTCATGCATACTATTTAAACTAGATAATTGGTATATTGCAATTTTTTTCACTAAGCTGAAAGTGTATCGTTAATTTTATCTAGAGAAATCAATATGCCTCTTGTTAAAGGAAAAGCCGCCAAAACTCGCAAAGGATTTTCAGCCAATGTGAAACAGGAAATTAAATCTGGAAAGCCTCAAAAACAAGCCGTTGCTATTGCTTATAGTATGGCAAGAAAAAAACCCAAGACAATCAAAAGAAACAAATAGTTATTTTTTAAACATCAAAATTATTTGGAAAATAATTCTTTGTAAAATAAATGGCCTGCTTTCATAAAGAATGTTTGTTAGGACCAAAGGTCCAATATCGATGTATCAAGAAATTCCAGAATAAAATAACACTTGATACTAAGATTTGACTTATAATATAGGTATAATAAACAAGAAAAATTTTCATTAATGAAAAATTAAGAAAAAGTCCAAACAAGGAATTTATTGTAAATCTTACTAATGATTTTTTATGCGATAGACTACTTTTAAAAGTAAAGTAATGATTTAAAGTATAATTAAGCAAAGCTCCAGCAATATAACCCACAGTAGAAGCCAAAATAGGTTTTATAAAGAGAAATTCAACAAAACTTATTAAAATTGAAAACTGAATTAATGCGGATAGCGCACCTACTATAAAAAAATGTGAAAATTGTTTTGTAATCGCTTTCATAAAAGTTATGGTGCCTAGTGGGAATAACACGCATTGCCTTGACATAATAAATAAATAGCCGTCCCTTGCTGACCTAACTTAAAATGCTTGTACAATTTCCCCAATTTAGAATCTATTTTATCATTAATGACAAAATAATTTTTTTCCTTCGCAAATTGAGCATCTCTTAAAGGAGGGCTAGGATAAATTAATCTATCAATTTCAGCTGTGATACTTAATCCTGTAGCCACAGAATCATTTGAATAGACTGGAAACCTTTCTGTTAGTAGTATAACTTGCTTAGCAGCGACCGTATAATCTCCTCTATAATAAAGCTGATAATAATATATTAGCGCTAATGCAACATACTTAACTAAAATAGCGAATGCTAACCAAAAAATGACTGTTTTTATTTGTCTTATAGGCAAATGCCAAAGCCCTATCGCCAATAATAAAGCAATAAACGGATACAGTGGTAGTATATATCGAATACTGGCATGCGGGGCCAACCAGTAGGGGATAAAATTAACTAAAATTACCCCTAATAGTATTTGTATTAGATATAGATTAAACTTTATTTTTACAATTTTTTTCTTGAAAAAATAATAAACGGCAAGCCCTGATGCGGGCAAAAAACGACAGAAAGCTTCCAAGGGAAAAATTACCAGCTGCTGAATATATCCACGCCAATAAACAGTATGAAACTTGCTAAAAATATCAGTCCACATACCTATTTCGGTTATTTTATGCGAGGCTATATTCCAAAAAAAATAAAAAAAAATGGAAAAAAAATAAGGTAAGAAATTGAGAGGCTTTAAAAGAAACGCTTTAATTTTTCCATCATAATAAACAATTAAAATAAACGAAACTATATAAAATACATAGGCTGTTAATGCTTTCGTCATAAAAGCGGCAATTAAGGCAATTACAGATAGCCATACAAAGGTATATCGCTGCTCTAAATTTGCTATCCATAAAAAGGAAATTGCACTCACTACAAAAAAAGCAAATAATGGATCCGAGTAAGCAAGCCAGCCATGATAAAATAAGGCATCGCTAGTGAGATACACTAATGCGGCAAATAGTCCAAAATAAGGTGTTTTAAATAAACGATTTGCCAACCAGATTAGCATAAAACTTGTCGCTATCGTTGCTAACACTGCAACTAAACGAGAAGCAACTAACATATGCTTCCAGCCTATCAAACTGGCAAAACAAATGATCAACCAATTAAAAAGTGGCGGTCGCCAATAAGGTAATCCATAAGTTGTTGGATAAAGATAGTGATGCTGATACCACATTTCATAAGATGAAATAGTATACACCGCTTCTTCACCCATATAAGGAAAAAACAAACTTAGAAAAAAACTTGCAATAGCTAGAACAAGCAAGCATTTTAGAATAATTGAAAAATCCTTAATAGGCATATTCGATATCCATTATGTATTTTCTCTTAGACTAAGAAAAAATTCTTCTAAAATATTGTTAATGACAAATAAGCTTAATTATAGCGCAACGACAAAACTGCCAAGAAAAAATAAAAAGACCCTATAACTATAAAACTTACCATAAATTGCCCCTCTAATTGTATTTCTTCGGCTTGTATCAAAGTACCTGCTATAATACCGATAAGATTACCAAATTTTAAAGCTGTGTTCCCAAGCCCTACTGCTTTTGCTCTATTACTATCACTAATATTTTTTAATAAAAAGCTAAATAGAATTACTGCTATACTTCCTAAACTTAACCCCCAAAGTATACTCAGGGCAAAAGCAATATAAGATTTACTAATAAAAGCAAATCCCCATTGTGATAAACCACTTACTAGCAAAGCCATAATAAGTAAAAACTTTGCCCATGCATGATTTGGTTGTTTGTCGATAGTTTTTCCTAAAACTGAAGTCATTAAGGACATCGATAAAGCCATGATCGCATAAATTAATCCTAATGTTAAATTATCAGCATGTAACTGTTGTGCTACATATAAAGCAAAGAAAGGCGTTGACATCCAACGAGCAACTTGTGTACTAACTATTAATAAGAGTAATAGGTTTTTACTGGATTCCTCAAGAAAAAATTTTTTTTGTGTTTTTTTTACTATAGGTGATATTGATTGTATAGGGTTTTCTTGAAGGAAATTAGCTAAAATAAGTGAAAGAAATAAACACAAGCAACCCGCAGTAATAAAAATTGATAAATATCCATAGTAATGAGAAATAATTCCGCCACATATCGGACCCACAATACTCCCCATAGCTGTAGCAGCTTGTAACCGTCCCACTATTTGACCATGAGTATTAATCGGAGTTATTGCAAGTGACCATGCTTGAGCAGCGGTTGAAAATCCTGCTAAACCACCTTGTAACAATCGGATAGTAAGAATTACCCAAAGGTTAGAAAAAAAAAACAAACTCCATTGTGTAGCTGCTAAAGCCAATCCGGCACGTAATAGCATTATTTTATAACCTACTCGTTCACCTATTTTTATCCACAGTACTGTCGTAAAAATCATCGTTAGCAATGGTGCCATGTAAATAATGCCGCTCCAATATTGCAATGCTCGAGGATTAAATACATGTGTTGAAGATATAATGAGCGGCCAATATGGATCGCTCATATCAAGAGCTAAAATAATTATAAATTGTGCAAAAATAACTAAGCGTGTTTGTACGCACCAAGTCATTTTTGTGACTTGCATTACTTAAATAACTAAAGGGTTCGATATATAAGAAAATATACCTTCACGAACATATTGCTTTTCTAAACGCATACGGAATAATGCTTTCACTGGCCAATCTGCTTTTAAAATAGCATGATATTCGTCTTCCCATCGAACTAAATCAACTTGTTTTTTTAAAGCATTAAATCTTTCTTCAGTTTTATTTCGAATTATTGTCCAAAAATTTTTTTCTTTACATTTAAAATGCGTAGCTAATAACAATACTAATTCACCTAAATGAAGCTGATAGACTGAATGTAATAATTGATTTCTTACTGTTATCTTATCATGGGTTACAAAAGGAGGAGATAAAAGATCCGTCAACGTGAGGGCATGGGAGTTTAAGCTATCTGCGTATATTTCTATTCCATCAAAGTCTCTTGCAATAAACCGTTTAATGTTTCCATTTTGAAAAATGGCTAAAGTATTTTGCTGATGCCCCTCTAAGGCTATACCATATATTAAATAAAGATCTAAATAGCTTCCAAGTACTAGATCGACATATTGATTAAAATAATTTATTGCATCTTGATAGTTCAAACATCCTGCTAATTGTATAAGTTCAATAAACAAATTAGTATTACTTTCCAATGACTTTTCAAATAGAGCAGAAACTACAACCGCAATTTCTTCATTAGAAAGATAATTAACAATATTTTCTCGAAAAATTACTGTGAAATGCCTTGCCTTATCATCTTCAACCGCTTTTAAATAAAGTCCGCAAACTTCCGGTAAAATAGCAAGCCTTTCTGATATAGAATTTTCCTTAATTAAAATATTTTTCATAACATGCGTAATTTTTGGCGTATTTTTAATAGAGTTAACTGATAGTGCCCTAAATACACCACTCGCGTATATTCCAATTGGCAATTTGATATAAGGCGCATACCAATTTTCAATCGGAGCCAAAGTACGAAAAGAAGAAGTCGGGCTTGCACCTATTCCTACGTTGTCAAACAAAATAATATCATTAGCCTTAATATGTTCTGCAAATAAATTTCTTACAATATTAGCAGCCTGCCAAGGATGTACTGGGAAAGGAATATAATCTTTTTGATTAAAATTTTTCTTTTCTAATTCATTAACCCATATTTTCCATGCACTGGGATAATGCTTAGAAAACCAATCAGAAAATTCAAAGTTTGATTGCGTTGTTTCCATACACATGGATTTTTTACGTACGGCAGCTAATAAAATAAATACTTTTGGTCTAAATTCAGTTGTGTATCTAAAAATATCCTCGGTAGAAAATCCTACTTTAGTTTTAGCAAAAGGATGATACGGATGACCACTAAAAGATAATTGTTCAAATTTAAAAGAATAATCTAATAAATTTTTATTTTTTTTGTGGAATTCAGAAAAATAATTTTTATTCTTTTCTGAGTAGAACAGAAATAATTCGGTTTTTAATTTATCTTTTTGCCGAGTAATTAATATTGTATTTTGAATATGATTACTTACTTCTCTGATAACTTTTTCCCATTGTTCTCTATCAAAAATTGTGCCCAACTCTGTTTTAACTATTTCAAGTAAATTGATAGGATCAGTAATTAATTCCGTAATATTTTTTTTTCTGTCAATTAAAAAAACCTTTTCAAATTCTGTAAAACGTAACAAGGAGTTTAACTTTACTTGGCTTACACATATAGAACTATTTAAGCGAGGAAGCTTAAAAATTAGATTTTCAATTTGGTAATAATGTTCTAAAACGCGTTCGCGCAAAAAAGCAATCAAAAGCTGGCGTAAGGATTGTCTGTTAACTTCCGAAAGGTAACATCTTGAAGAAAAATTATTTTTATTGAGATAATTCTTATTTTTTTCGATAAAGTTCCTTTTTTTGAAACTTTCTTCTACTAGATTCATATTAACATCCCTGTTCGATTTGAATAACAATATTTAAGATATAGCCCGTTTACTATAGTCGCTATTATTCATAATTTTAGTATTGAGTCAAGAATTCCAATTGAACTATTTTGTTTTTTTCTTTTTTAATATATGCTTTAAATTAATTTCTAGTTAAGAAAAAATTAAGTATGTCAACATTTTTTATATTTATCTTATTACTAATATGTATTTTATTAAGTCTGTTTAATTATAAAAAAACGAGTTTAATAACTGGATCAATTTTAGTTGTAAGTTATCTCGTTATAGGTGACGGCTTTTTCCCTGCTTATCTATTACACAATTTACAATCACCCTATAATCAATTTACTCCTATCAAATGGAAAAAAACTAACACCATTATTTTATTAGGGGGAGGCACCAGTAAAGACCCAAGATCTAATGAAATAAAACCCAGCATATTGGCATTTTCAAGAATTGTACAAACTGCAATAATTTATCAGGAATGTAAAAAAGCTAAGGCAAGTTGTTATATTCTAGTTAGCGGTGGTGACCCATTACATCATGGAAAATCAGAAGCAAAAACCTATCAAGAAAGCTTAGTATCTTTAGGTGTTGATTCCAAAGATATTCAATTGGAGACTCAAAGTAAAAATACTTATCAAAACGCTAAATTTTCTAGTCGTCTTTTAAAGAGACAATTTAGCGAACAACTGTTATTAGTTAATTCTGCATTAGCTCTAAAACGTGCACTTTTATACTTTTCTTTTTTTAATCTTTACCCAAAACCTATTCCTTCAGATTTTATTACTATCCCAATTTCTAAATTCCCATTAGGTTACAACTTTGCCATGAATGATTTTGCAATTCATGAAAATATAGGAATACTCCGTTTTTATATTTATAATTTTTTGGGATGGAGCAAAAAATAATTTCAGATAAATCACCTGATTAATTTAATTATTTTTTTCTATTTGGCTGTATGCATATGCCTTACGCAAGCCTTGTAAAACTAAATCTGAAATAAGTGTATCGAATAAACAGGTTTCTTCATAAAGCTGCGCAAAGCCACCTGTACCAATGACTTTGACAGCTTCACCATGAAAAACTTCTTTTTTAAACCCTAAAATAATTTCTTTAAGTGCTCCTAAATGCCCATAATAAAGACCACTTTGTATACTTTCACGTGTTGTTCTACCCATATAACTGCTGGGCATTTCTATGTCCACAGTCATCAACTTAGCGGTATTATTTCTTAAGGCTTCCATACAAAGTCGTAACCCTGGCAAAATAGCACCGCCCAAATAATTTCGATCCTTTGTAATAGCACATAAGGTCGTAGCCGTCCCCATATCAATAACAATCAGTGCCTGTTCAGGAAAAGAAGCTATTGCTCCTATGGCATTCGCAATCCTGTCAGCTCCTACTTCGTTTGGATTTTTACAGCGGATATTTAAGCCCGTTTTAACGCCCGGCTGTAAGATAAAATAATCAGCATCTTTAAAATACTGGAAAAAACTATGTCGCAACGTATAATCGTAATTTGGAACTACAGAAGAGATAGCAACCGCCTTAATTTTCAGAGGGTCCAGTTTATTATGTTTAAGTATATTTATTAAAAAAATTCCGAATTGATCGGCTGTTCCCAATAAAGGGGTCGCATAGCGAAAACGTAAAATAAGTTTTTCTTTACTGAATACACCACATAACATGTGCGTATTGCCTACATCCAAACATAACAGCATAAATTAAACCTAAAAGAGTATAAAATAACTAAACCACTATACTTAAAGTATCTTCCCAATGACAATCTCATCAAAGAAAAACTCTAATTTTAGTCCAATAAAATCCATTGGAATTATAAAGCTCGATCTTAATGAAAATCCCTTAGGTGCAAGCCCCCTTGCGATAGCTGCGGGTCAGAAGGCCCTGCTTAACTGCCATCGTTATCCAGATAGCCATGGGCTCTCTTTAAAAAAATCTCTAGCGACACATTTAAATATTCTCCCTGAAAATATTACTCTAGGCAATGGCTCAGAAAGTTTATTAGAACTTATTGTCAATAATACTTTAGGCCCATTAAATTCAGCTGTTATTCCAAATTTTTGCTTTACAGGGATTTCAAAAATCTTAAAAAAAGCTAATATAAAGATTAAAATAGCTAAAAATTCACTGTCCCATATCTCAGCACTAAGCTTACTAGAAGCAATAGAGCCTACGACCAAAATTATCTTTATTGTTAATCCAAACAACCCTACTGGCAATTATATGAATAAATTAGAGTTGTTATATCTATTGAAGCATATCTCCAAAAATATATTAGTAGTAATAGATGAGGCCTATGCTGAATATGTTGAAACAAATGATTACCCAAATAGCATCCAATTGTTAAGGCAGTATTCCAATTTAATCATCCTTAAGACCTTTTCCAAGCTCTACGGTTTAGCAGGATTGAGACTAGGGTATGCCATTAGTGGGTCTAAAATAGCCTCTCTCTTAAATGCTAGCTCCTTACCTTTTAGGATTAACGCTGTTGCACTAGCCGCAGCAGAAGCTAGCCTCGAAGATCAAGAGCATATTAATTTAGTCCGTTCATTGAATCGACAAGGACACTCCCAACTCTCCAAAGGCTTACAAAATTTAGGCTTAGAAACATTGCCTTCTTATACTAACTTTTTATGTATAGATTTAAAGTCACCTAGTTGGCCTATCTATCAGCAACTTTTATTATCTGGTATATCCGTTAGGCCTTTACTTGACTATGGATTATGTAACTTTTTACGGGTTTCTATCGGTACCCTGAAGCAAAATCAATGCTTTTTAAGCATATTAGAAAAAATATTAGTCAAATCGAGTCTTCAATTAAGGTAAATGCTATCTAGATAAGGGCTTTTCATTTAAAATAAGCCTTTGAATAATTAAAACAATAGACTTCATCAGGATAAAAAATAATGAGGGCCTTTACTCTATTTCTTTTCGAAGCTGTCATGCATCCTAGTATGGTGGGAGCATTATTTCCCAGCTCGAAAAGACTTGCTTATAGCTTAACCCAACAAATATCAGCTAATCCGCCTGGGGTGGTCGTTGAATTGGGGGCCGGAACAGGTGCTATTACAGCTGCTCTAATTAATCAAAAAAACCTTTTTCATCAACTTATCGTTATTGAGCGATCGGAAAAACTTTCTAATCATTTAACGCAGCGCTTTCCTGAATTAAGCATTATCCAAGGAGATGCCCGCCAGTTACATAAACTAATTAATCAATCTACCTCTACCCCAATACAAGCTATCGTTTCTAGTTTACCTTTACGCACCTTATCTCCTTCTATTGTAAATAAAATTGGTACTGAGATTAATCGGGTTTTAATAAAAGACGGTTTATATATTCAGTATACCTATAGTTTATGGGGGAAGCCTTTATACCCTTCCCCACAACTAAAATTGATCCACCAACAATGGGTATGGCAAAATTTACCTCCTGCTCGTATTGATGTATTTCGTCACGAATGAATATTCCTTTTTCTATTGCAGTAACTAGCCTTGAAATTTCTTTATTATCTACCGCACTCGAGTTAGCAAAAAAAAACGCTTTACCTTATATAAATTATTTTGAAAAAGAAAACTTTGATTATGTCCTAGCTTTACGCTCAACAGGTTTATACTTAGAGGATGTCAAAAAAGGACTGGGTTCGTTAAAAATCGATTTTCTTCAGGGAAAACTAGCTTACCGGTTACGCTATCTTCAAAATCAAAAGCAACTATTGGCGAAGGCAATTGGATTAAAACCCAATTTTAAACCTGTCGTTTTAGATGCGACAGCAGGTTTTGGATGCGATAGTTTTGTTTTAGCCCAATTAGGTTGCCCCGTCACTTTATTGGAACGGTCATCGACAATTTTTCTTTTATTGGAAGATGCTTTAAAACGCGCCTTAAATCACCCAAAATTTTTACCCTTATCAATTAAACTAATAAAAATTGATGCGCTTATTTATTTAAAACAAATAAGCCTCTGCATGCACCCATCGCCTGAAATTATTTACCTCGATCCTATGTATCCTCATTCTAATAAATCTGCATTAGCTAAAAAGGAAATACGTTTTCTTCGACTCCTTGTTGGTGATGATAATGATGCCTCTAGCTTATTAAAATTAGCAATCACCTATGCAAAACAACGGGTCGTAGTAAAAAGACCACGTTTGTCTGGTTATTTAGCAGATATAAAACCTCATCATAGTCTACTCGGGAAACAACATCGTTTAGACGTCTATTTAACTCATTTTTTTAATAGTTAGGAACAAACTATGCGGCTTAAATCAGGCTCTATATCGCTATTCTGATTCCTATTCTCTATATAGGGAGAAATATTAGCAAATAATCCTCCGTGCAAACTTGAATTACTATTATTTTTTTGTATAGCCGTTTCGGTTTGAGTTGTCATTGCATTAACCCCAGCTGAGTTAATACTTTCAGCAGTAGAAGAAATATTATCTTGTAAACATTCTGTGAGCATATCCTCTTTTTTACAGTTAACTATTTTCTCGGGTGCTACTGTTAAGTTTTTTGAGTTTGACTCATGTAAATTTAAACATTCTTCAGATAGTATCGCTGGTAATTGTTTGTCAATCCAAGCTAGTTGTTCACTTTGCACTAAATGCTCGACTATTCTTCCTGCTTGAGCGGCTTTACTTTCAAGGTTGTAAGCATATAAATACCAAGATGCTAGAGCACATGCCCCTATCGCTGTTCCTATCATTAAAATGATAGGGAAAAAAGTGGGCAGTACCATAGTAGAGGCTGCAACTGCTGCCGTTATAGGACTCCATATAACGAGACGAAAAACCAAACTTCCAGTACCTAAACGTTTGATGATTATTATGAATCGACTTAAACCTTTCTTAAGGTTGGTCCAAAGGGGTTGCTCATCGCTGAAACGACGTAATACACGATCATAATCTCTTAATGATTTATTTAATATCTTTTTAGTAGGTACCTTATCTTGTAATGCTTTAATCTTAACTTGTAAGTCATTAAATCTAACTTCATGGACTTGATTCGCCTTATACGCTGAATAAATACCATAACTGATACCCATTATAAGAATTACTCCGGCTATGATTGCAGTTGCTAGAAGGCCTATGGGTGTAAAGCTTGCTAATGGAACTGCTGCAGGACAAAGGGCATAAGTCAGTATAACTTTAGTTCCGTCTAGGAATAACCAGCCCGCAAACAAAGGTAAAAAACAACCGTCAAGAAAAGCCACACATCTGGCATGATATTTATTAAAACGACGATTTTTAAGTACTGTTTTTAAATCAGTCATTAAAGGGGAGTTTTTTAATTCTATAGTCGAGTTAGCCTCTTTATTTTCCAAATATTTTAAAAATATGGTTTGTTTATTTAAGTCCACTAATTTCTTTTCAATCATGTGTTTATCTTGCTCATTTATAGCAGCCTCTGTCATGTTTTTATTAGTATTATTTATCTCGAGAACATTTTTTATATTTAAAAATAACAGTAGCGGTAAAGCAGTGCATAAAGCAAAAATCAAAGGGAGGATCGAAATCAACGCAGTGGTTATAACGGGAGCAGCAGGAATAAAGCAAAAAATAAACATTAAAATCCAATAAATAAAACTAGCCTGTCCCAACGCAGCCAAAATAGGAGGAATAAATTTTTTATTTTTTTTAGCTTTATTTTTTTCTAGAGTTGTTCTTGAATTATGATTGATTAAAGATTCTACATGTTTAAAAAAATTACCAGCATAACCATTCGTCAAGCTAATAATCCAATTATTTTTATATAAACTTATTTTAAATTTATTTGCTTGGGATTTGTTCAATAATTGACATACTTTTTCTGTGATTTTTTTGTGTAGCATATCAAGCATTTCTTTTTTGGAATTTTCTTTCAAAAAATTATTTAATGCTTTCAGTTGCTTTTTTTCTTTCCCAAAAGCAAAAAAACGACGTCTCCAGCATGCAATTTTTGGGATATCTGGTGGATAAAAGTAAGCTGCGGCACATAAATGCTCGTATGTGATACATTTTTTTATTTCATTACTTTCCTGAACAATTTCACCCATTTTCTTTTTAATAGCTTCTTCATCTGCTTTAAATAATCGGCTAAAATAAAAATAATGACTCGTTCGCTCTATTTCACGTAATTTACAATATTTAATAACATAAATACCTATCGAAACAGCAAACAAACCAAGACTTGCCAATCCAGCATCGATATATCCGACATATTTACTTTTATTAATATCATCAAAAAATTTACAGTCTTGATCACATGCACTTTCAATCACACTTACATTGAAAGAAGGTGTAGCCACTACTTCGTCTAAAGAACTAAGACAAGCATTAAAAACTGGAGTTTTTGCTTTAGAACTTACGAACCAAACTGGATTCTTTTTTAGCAGTGATTTTTCACCTTCTGAACCTGGCCCTGATAAACTTATTTGTCTTACTAAGCTTCTAGAAGAAGAACTGGTTCTACCAATTTCGAATGTCACTCCTACTTCCCGAGGTTCTTTTCTTTCAATGGAAACTTGTTCGTCCATATGAGCTCCTTTTGGAATTGGCAAATTATAATACCAGTTTTTTATCTATAATTTTTTATCATTAGTATATATTAATTTTTTGTAAATTTAATTATCATAATTAATAATTTTTAATTATTATTAAATAAATTTAAAGCTTTTTTTTATAATTTATTTCGTTTAGACTCTGTTTAGTATGAAATCTTTTTTGAAATGGGCAGGAAATAAACATCGAATTCTCGATAAATTAAAACCCTATTTACCTAAAAAAGATCGTTTAATAGAGCCTTTTTTAGGATCAGCCACTGTTTTTCTTAATACGTCTTATCCAGCCTATCTATTAAGTGATAACAATCTTGATTTAATCCAATTATATAAATATCTTCAGCAAGAAGGTCAGTTTTTTATCGATTATTGTCGTCTTTTTTTTCATGAAAATTTAAATAATGCTGATGAATTCTATCGCTTACGTCGTTTATTTAATGATAGTAAAGAACGTCGCAAAAGAGCTGCTTTATTATTATATTTAAATAAACACTGCTTCAATGGCTTAGCTCGGTTTAATCGAAAAGGTGAATTTAATACTCCTTTTAGCTACTACAAAACTCCCTATTTTCCTGAGAAAGAAATGCAATATTTCTATGTGCATGCAAGAAAAGCAAAATTCATCCATGGAGATTTTTTATCTACTCTGGAGTACGTTAAGCAAGGAGATGTAGTTTATTGTGACCCTCCTTATGTCGGGTTATCTAAAACCGCAAATTTTACTCAATATACATCAGAAGGATTTAGTCACACACAACAAGTGCTCTTAGCAAACACTGCAAAACATTTAGCCTCACAAGGCATTCAGGTAATAATTTCTAATCATGATACAGAATTTACGCGCGATATTTATAAAAGTGCAACTATTGTTTCATTAATAGTGCAACGTAACATTAGTAGTAAAGGGTCAGAACGAAAAAAAGCTAAGGAGCTCTTAGCAATTTTCTCCTAAAAGAGATATTATGGCTTTTAAGAATAAAATTACGAACTCATTTTATCCCTAAACTCAATCCGAATTGGACTCCCAATAATTTTCAGTGACTTGCGATAGAAATTTTCTAGATAGCGACGATAAGATTCAGGTAAAAAACTAGCATATTGGCCATGAATAAGAATTATTGGAGGATTATATCCTCCGGGATGAGCATAACGTAGCTTAACAGTATGCCCACGACTCAAAGGCGGTTGGTGTGCATTAACTGCTTGCTCTAATAAGCGCGTTAACTGTGAAGTAGATAAACTCTGTGTTGCCGATCGATAAGCCTGTTGAATGAATGTAAATAAATTACCAACACCCGTTCCATGAAGTGCGGAAATAAAAATAAGTTTAGCAAATGGTACAAATTGTAAGCGTCGATCCAACTCTTTTTTGACTTGAGCTCTTTGCTCTTTTGATAAACCATCCCATTTGTTTACAGCAATGATGAGTGCTTTTCCACTTTCTAAAATAAAACCTAGAAGATGTAAGTCTTGCTCACTAATACCTTCCTGTGCATCAATTATCAATAACACAACGTTACTTGCCTCAATAGCCTGCAAACTTTTAATGACAGAAAATTTTTCGATATCTTGTACTGTTTTTGATTTTCGACGAATTCCCGCTGTGTCAATGAAGGTATATAATTTTCCCCTATACTCAACATCATTTGCAATACTATCACGCGTGGTCCCTGGTTGATCAAAAACAATGGCTCGATCTTCACCTAAAATTCTATTTAACAAGGTTGATTTACCTACATTTGGTTTCCCTATAATCGATACTTTTATTCTTGAAATAACAGCTTCTTCTGTCAATGCTGGTTCAGTGGTTGAGGTTTCAATATTAGGAAAATAACCTAATACTTTTTCCATTAATTCTTGAATACCGTAGCCATGAATTGCGGAAATAATAGAAAGTGATGCTGCATCAAAACCTAATAGCGAAAACTCACTTTGTAATAAAGCCGGCTCTAAATCTTCACCTTTATTAATAACCAATGTAATTTTTTTACTGAGTCGACGTAATAATTGTGCTAATTGCTGATCCAATGTGGACAGACCTTCCCTTGCACTGACTAAAAATAAAACATGATCAGCCTCTCTGATGGCACGTTGGGTTTGCTGTTCCATTAGAAAAGCGATATTTTTTTCTTTACTCCCAGTTAATCCTCCGGTATCTACCACTATATAAGGTCGATTTCCTACGACTCCTTTTCCATAAAGTCGATCCCGAGTTAAACCGGGAATATCTCCCACTAAAGCGTGCCGAGTTTTCGTCAAGCGATTAAATAAGCTCGACTTTCCTACATTAGGTCGGCCTACAAGAACAATACTTGGCAAAGAAGAAGTGGTCATACAGGTAAAGTAGCGTGAGTCCACGCAGATAAACCACCTTCTCTGGTTAAGATACATACTATCGGATAATCCACAACTGGATTAGCTATGATACTAGCATTATCATGAACAAGATCTCTTGCCAATGGATGTCCATCAGATTGAGCTAACCAATGAATATAGCCTTCTTGATCTCCTATAATTAAACTATTTCCAAAAATAACTGGCGCAGTTAAACCACGATGTCTTAAAAACTGTTGTCGCCAAATCAACTCACCTGTAGAACGATCAAAGGCCCAGACGTCGCCTTTGGTATCAGTTATATATAAATTATTGCCAACAGTAAGACCCGAATAACTTGAGAAATTTCGTTGCCATAAAATTCGACCGGATCTTAAAGAAATAGCCGCTAGCTGACCTTGATAAGTAACCACATAAATTACATCACAAGATGATAAAGGATCTGCCGCTATATCAATTAATTGATCAGCGGCAGTCACTCCCTGTGGAAATGCAATCGTTCGTTCCCACAATAAACTACCATTTCTTAGGTTCAGCGCAGCTAATTTACCATCAGAAAAACCCACCACAACTTTATTACCTATAATTTGTGGTGCACTACTCGGCCTTAGAATTAACTGTGGTGAACCATGCTCGTAAGCCCATAGTGACTCACCGTTTTGTAACTCTAATGCGATTACTTGCCCATCTACCGTTTTAAAAATAATTCGACCTTTTTCGATTGTGGGAGGGGCTAATACTTGATTTGGCAATATTGCTCGCCATAAAATATCTCCTGAATTCGCTGCTAAAGCAATTACTTGCGGCTGCTTGGTAACAACGATCACTACCCCTTCACCGACTGCTGGACCACTCGTTATAATTTGTTTAATATTTTTTTGCCATAATTTATGGCCATGAGTTAATTCTAAAGCAGTAACAAGACCAGATTTACTCGCAACAAAAATTTGATCTCCTTTAATAACAGGACCTAACCGTAGATAATCTTCACCCATACCCCTGCCTGTTGCTATAGACCATAATAATACGGGTTGAAATTGAAAAGGGTAAGCAGTCAAAGGTGCTGGAACAGGGGTATTATCATCACCTAAACCCGCACAACCTGTTAAAAATAACAAGCACAAAAAAATACTGCAATGAACATAAATTTTAGTCATTAGAGTTCTCATCAAACGTAAGCCAAATTATTAATTTTCATTTCTAACAGAGGTCGCCCAATAGTATTTCCAAAAGCTCGTTTAGCCGCTAAATAACTTTGCAATGCTTCTTTGCTATGCCCTAAATTATTAAGAATGTCTCCCTTTTCTTCCAAAAAGATTGGCAAATAATTCTTATCTTCATTTTTAGCTAGTATACTTAAGGCTTCTTTTGCCTGGTTTTGCGCTAATAAAATTCTCACTAACCGTAAACGTGCGATAGATTGTAAAGCGTGATTGTGACCATGATCGATAACCCAAAGTAATCTATTTTCAGCATCAGATAAATTATTTTGATTAATTGCTAGTTTGGCTAACTGTAAAGCCGCTAAGGAAGCATACGGCGTATATGGATAATTTTTTAACAATCCCTCTGCCAACTTATTTAATATAACTGTATTTTCACTCGTGGTTATCGCTGCTATTAGGCGTTCATATTGCATCGATGCTTTAAGTAAATTATTTTCTTTTGCTTGACGCCAATAATTCCAACCCCAACTAATAAAAACAGCAAAAATAATGCCTATTAAAATTCCAAAACAGTATTCACGACACCATTTTTTTACATATTCAGCTTGTTCTATTGCGACTAATTCATTCATAGACTTAAATAATCCTGCAATTTTTGTATCACTTGATCTTGAGGTATGATTTCTTGCGGGCTTTTTTCCCTTAAGTTTTTAATAATGAAAGTGTCAGACTTTACTTCATCGTCTCCTAAAATTAAAGCAAAACGCGCTCCACTTTTATCGGCACGTTTAAACTGAGATTTAATTCCATCTCCAGTCACATCAAGTATCAAATTGATAGCTGTTAACTTTTTACGTAAATATTCTGCTAAAATCAATCCTTTTTGTATAGCAATATCGCCAATCGTAATAAAGTATAAATCTGGTATTGGGAGAAATGTCCCCGAATTTAATTTAGGTAATAAGTTAATTAAGCGTTCTAAACCTATGGCAAAACCCACTGCTGGAGTTGCATGCCCACCCAATTGTTCTACCAGGTTATCATAACGTCCTCCTGCACAAACTGTATTTTGCGCAGCTTGCCGTTCACCGGCAATCACCCATTCAAAAACTGTTTTATTGTAATAATCTAATCCTCTGACTAAACGAGGATTAATGCTGAAACATATATCTGCATTAATGAGTATTTCTTGTAAAATACAAAAGTCTTGGTGAGATTCGGAATCAAGATAATCAAGTAACTGAGGGGCCTTTTCAATAAGCTCCTGCATATCAGGATTTTTACTATCTAATATACGTAATGGATTGGTCTGTAATCGACGATGAGAGTCTTCATCTAAATACTTTAGATGTTGTGTAAAATAATCTACTAAACTCTCTTTATGTGCCTTGCGTGCTGCCGATGACCCCAGCGAATTTATTTGCAAGCTTAATTGATGGTTTAAACCTAATTCATCCCAAAGCCGCGCTGTCATTAAAATTAATTCCACATCGATATATGGCTGAGCTATACCAAACACTTCGACACCAAATTGATGAAACTGTCTGTATCGCCCTTTTTGCGGTCGCTCATGCCGAAACATAGGGCCCAAATACCACCAGCGTTGAATTTGATTATAAAGTAAACCTTGTTCTATACCGGCACGAACACAACCTGCAGTCCCTTCAGGTCTTAACGATAAACTATCTCCATTACGATCAATAAAAGTGTACATCTCCTTTTCAACAATGTCAGTTACATTGCCAATACAACGTTTAAACAATTCCGTTTTTTCAACTATAGGTAAACGAACTTCTTGATATCCATATTGCTTGGTCAGTTTACGCAATATACTTTCAACTTTCTGCCAAATAAAAATTTGCATGGGCAGAATATCATTCATACCCCGTATTGCTTGTATTTTCTCTACCATAATTAATAATAAAGTTGTTTGCTTTTTTGTTTGGGTTTTGGTTTAGGTGTTCGTATTAATGCCCTATAGGCATCAGAATTAGGAAATCTTGTTTGTAACATTAGTGTGTAACTACCTGCTGCTATTGGATTCCCTAAAGCTCTGGCTAAAACAGCACCCAACCATAAAGCATTGGCTGTAGGCTCTTTAACGAGCTGCATATAATGATCTAAATATTGCTGAGCTTGTTGATAGCTTTTTGTTTGATAACTTATTCTTCCTAATTCCAACCAAGACAACGCACGTTTAGGATCTTGAGTAATAGCTTGAGTAAAATAACCCATTGCTTTTCTAGCATCCGGTATCTGCATAGCACATAAACCTGCGTTTTCATAGACTTGCGCTGTGTTAAGGTAAGTCGGGTCCTGTAATGCCAATAAAAAATGCTGATCTGCTTCAGAATAACGACCGCGGCGACACAAAAAAGTACCATAATTATTTTGTGCGGCACCGGATTTTGGATTAAGTGCTATCGCCCTACGATAGTAAGCATCTGCAGAAGAAAGATTTCCTGTAGTTTCTAGAAAATAGCCCATGGCACCTTGTGCCTGCAAGGATCCAGGTGCTTGCTGTTCAGCAAGCAATAATTTTTGATGTGCGCGTTGCACATCACCATTTTGTAAATAAGCTAGACCTAGCTGTACATTAACATCGGACGCTTGAGAACCCGATAGCTGAGTTTTTGATTTAGAAAAAATACTACAGGCCGTCAACGTAATTATAAAAAAAATGATGATGAATTGCTTTAATATCGATACCATTTATCCTCCGTTATTTTTAATTCCATTAAATTGCAGCTAATGATTTAAGTAAAATAGGAATCACTTTTTGATGTTGCCTGCTATGGTAACTCCGATCTTGAACGCGACCTACTAATTGACCACATGCGGCATCAATATCCTCCCCTCTAGTTTTTCGCGTTATCGTATTCAGTCCGGCCCTCATTAAAATACTTTTAAAATTTTCAATTACCGCCAAAGAAGAGCGACGATAAATCGTATTAGGAAACGGGTTAAAGGGAATTAAATTTACTTTAACTGGTATACCTTCTAAAATTTTAATTAGCTGCCGTGCATGTTCGGGTTGATCATTAACTCCTTCTAACATGACATACTCCATAGTGATACGTCTTCGACTATCTCCTTTAAAATAATTCCGACAAACCTCTAACAACTCTGAAAGAGGATATTTTTTATTGATAGGGACTAGACGATTTCTTAGTTCATCATTAGGCGCATGTAAGGATACCGCAAGTGCCACTTCACTTATTTCTGATAAGCGTCGCAATGCGGGAACTACACCAGAAGTACTTAAAGTAACCCGTCGCTTAGAAAAACCATAAGCAAAATCATCCATCATAAGATTCATTGCTTTAACGACATTATCAAAATTTAATAAAGGTTCACCCATCCCCATCATCACAATATTACTCACCGTATGATCGTGGCGTAAAGATTCATCAGATAAACTCCGCACTGCCAACCATACTTGTCCTATTATTTCAGCTACGGTTAAATTACGACTAAATCCTTGTTGCGCAGTTGAACAAAAACTACAATTTAATGCACAACCTACTTGTGATGAAACGCATAAAGTTCCTCTACTGACCTCAGGTATAAAAACTGTTTCGATACAGTTACCATCACTAAGTCGCAATAACCATTTTCTAGTCCCATCTTCCGACTTCTGTTCAAAAACAGTTTCCGGTAAATCGATTTGTGCTATCAATTTTAGTTGGTTACGCAATAGCTTACTTAAATTACTCATCATTTCGATATCTTTGATACCTATTTGATGAATCCATTTTAAAACCTGTTGTGCTCGATAAGGTTTTTCTCCTAATCCTTGAAAAAAAAGTTGCATTTCTTCTCGATCAAAATCGAGTAAATTTTTAAGTGGTGCATTCATTATTCAGAACCTTCGCCAAAACATTGATCGGATGTAAAAAAGAAAGCTATTTCTTGCCTAGCCGTATCAATACTATCGGATCCATGAACTGCATTCTGGCCTACACTTTCTCCAAAATCAGCCCGAATTGTACCTGTAGATGCTTGTTTAGGATCTGTAGCACCCATCAATTCACGATTTTTTAGAATCGCATTAGGCCCTTCTAAAACCTGTATCATCACGGGCCCTGAACACATAAACTCAACCAATTCATTAAAAAAAGGCCTGTCTTTATGGATTTCATAAAATTTCCCAGCTTGATCTTTCTTTAAATGATCCATCCTAGCTGCAATAATTTTTAACCCCGAATCTTCAAATCTTTTAGTAATCTCGCCAATACAATTTTTTCTAACCGCATCAGGCTTGATAATAGAAAGGGTTTTTTGAATGCTCATAAATGCCTCTTACTTTTGTTCTAACAAATTATCTATTTTTAAGGATAGAAAGTATTATACAGACTTAATAGCCAGGCACATATAGGCTTTTATATGTCTATTGCTTTTTAATGGGAGTTTTGAGGTTTTTGGGGAATATCCTAGAAGCTTCTAACCCGATCGCATTTCAAAATTAGGTTAGACGCTTCTTTTGAATATCATCTACCTAACCCAAGCTAACTTAAGCCTTGCGAACCAAATTAAGCAACCTATCCGGAAAATCTGTTAATACACCATCTACTTCTAAAGCTAATACCCTTTCCATTTCTTCGACTTCGTTGACAGTCCAAACGTCCACCCGTATATTTTTTTTATGTGCTGCCTTTACAAAATGTGCAGTTACTATCTCATAAGGGACTTCTAGGGCTGTAGCAGACAATAAAAAAGGGCGCGTTAAAAACAGCTTGCTCAATTTTGAAAAGCGATCCACCTCAGCTTGTGTCCCCGCTGTAGCAATCTTAGGACAAAGTCTACGCATCACTTTCATGGTACGCGAATTAAAAGCAGACACTAATATCTGTTTAGTTTTGTTATGCTGATTTATAAGTTCTCTTAATGCAGCCACAATAGGTGGATCATTCTGCTTTATCTCTATATTAATAACTTGTTTTGGAAAAGCAGTAAAGATTTCATTTAAACTTGGAATTTTAATTCCTTGATCTCGAAAAGGAAAAGTATGACCTTCATCATTAGTCCAACGATAACCTGCATCTAATTTTTTCAATTCTGCTAATGTGAAATCTTGTACTAATCCCTTAGCATTCGTTGTACGATCGACTGATTCATCATGAATAGCGACTAAAACACCATCCCTAGTCATATGAATATCAATTTCACTTAAATCTGCTCCTAGTTTTGCTGCCTCCTGTAATGCAAATAAGGTATTTTCAGGCCATAATCCCGCTCCTCCACGATGAGCAATAACAAGCGGTTTTGCATTAACCTGATAAAGTGGAAACATACAAATTCCATAATACTAAGTATAAATATCTTTGTTTGATAAAGAAATATGATAAAATATTCCTCATTTATAGCATGTAAAGCCTTAAAATACTAACTCATACTAGGTTAAAGCTTACCTGCATCTTTGTCCAATGAGGTCTTTTTTCCATGAAGGAATATCATTATACTCCTATATCTACGGAGTCTACACGATCTACCTTTTTTGATTATATTAATAACGTTAACCTCCCCCCCATCGATTATTTTTCTGTTGGCATAGAAGATTATGGCCAAAAAAAAATCACTTCCCTTATTTCAAGGCTAGAATGGCAAATTTATTTCGATAAAAATCAAATAACTAATAATGACCCTTTAATAAAGGCTAAAAAATTATCTCAAAGAAAAATTATACCTTTTTCAGAAATAGACTATATCGATTCGTTTGGGAAAGAAGTCATGAGACAACGATCATTACATGGCATGAAAAATGGCTTAATGCTTATACATAAACAACATCATATAAACTACATGATTGTACTTGCCACTGGAGTTTCTAAATTTAATCACTTTAGTTTTCTCACCAAATACTATACTCAACTTATAAGACTTAAAAATGACCTTAGCAAAATTATTGAAAGAGAAATTAACTATATTTTGAACTGAAGTTTATTTCTCTATTACCATTATTCATCTTTTCTCCGGACCCATATAACTGCTGCGGCAGACTCTATATCTGCATCAAAAATGATAGGCTCTGCCGTTCTTCCCATAGGGTTTAAACAGGCCAGATTAAACCGACCTAAAGAATCTTTAAACAGCCGCCGAAAATATTGGCCCCCATCTTTCAAGTAAATAATACAGTCCTTATTCACTATTTTGTCAAATTCATTGCTGTATCTTAATCTCCCGCCCACATAATCTCCCGCTCTATATTGAGGACTCATTTCATCATTAGAAACAATCATGACTACCGCATTCGCATAACGATCTCGAAACTCTTGGGCATCTCGCATCATTGCAACCTCATCATCTGCATCAATAGGTAAATTGACAATTTCACTAGGCATAGCAAAATAATGACCTAATGAAAGCCTAACGGTAGGATCTAATCCTTTGCCGTCAGCTATCCAAGACTCATCAACTATTAAACCTTCATTTTTATAAACTGCTACACAACGTTTAATGCCATTTTTTGAAATCTTTATCATACTATTCTCCCAAGATTTCAAAGTAATTTCAGGCAATTTATATTTTTTTTCTATATATGCTCTAGTAAGCCGTAAAATTGAGCGTAAATATTTAAGTCTTGCACCGGGAGTATCTAAATTACGTTGAAGTAATGCCTGGGACATAATGGTCAGTCTCCTTGTAAGAGATATTTATTAAGCTTAAAAAACTTATTTTAACTCAAGTAGTTAACTAAAAATAGATAATAAAAGCCAGCCTATTCTGGACTAAATATGGTTTTTTATTTTTCGGCCACTAGACTTCAAGGGGGGGTATAAGGTACCTTCTACGCAATTTTATTTAGTTTTTATTATTTACTTATATTATGAAAATGATTCAAGAAGGGTTAACGTTTGACGACATTCTATTACTTCCCAACCACTCAAAGGTTTTACCTAAAGATGTATCCCTGGAAATACAATTAACTTCTAAAATAAATTTAAAAATCCCATTAATTTCTGCAGCCATGGATACCGTTACAGAAGCTAAGCTTGCTATAGCACTCGCTCAAGAAGGGGGGTTAGGCATTATTCATAAAAATATGTCCATAGAAGCTCAAATTCAACAAATTAGAAAGGTAAAAAACTTTGAAAATGGAATGGTAAGAAACCCTATCACTATTGCACCGGAAACAACTTTACGCGAATTACTCAAGCTGATGGCAACTTACTCGATTTCAGGGATACCCGTTATCGAAAAGGACCAATTAGTAGGTATAGTCACACATAGAGATATACGTTACGAAGAAAACTTAGAGAAACCCGCTTCTCAAGTTATGACGCCTAAAGAAAGACTTATTACAGCTAAAGAACAAGCGGCACCTGAAGAAATAATAGGTTTACTGAATCGTCATCGTTTAGAAAAAATATTGATTGTCGACGAACAATTTCGTTGCCGAGGATTGATGACAGCAAAAGATTTGCAGAAAACCAAAGAAAAACCCTTCGCAACTAAGGATCAACGCGGTCAGTTATGCGTAGGTGCAGCTGTAGGCATAGGTATTAATGCTAAGGAGCGTGCAACATCATTAATTGAAACTGGCGCAGATATAATCTGTATTGATACCGCACACGGTCATGCCCAAAGCGTTATTGATATGGTCAAATGGTTAAAAACTGCCTATCCAGACGTTTCCCTCATAGCCGGAAATATTGCTACTGCCGATGCGGCACAAGCTTTAGCAGCTGCAGGTGCAGAGGTTATAAAAGTAGGCGTAGGGCCAGGTTCTATTTGTACAACTCGAATAGTAACGGGTGTCGGTGTCCCTCAAATTACCGCTATCATGAACGTTTCTGCAGCCTTAAAAGGAAAACCCGTAACTCTTATTGCTGATGGTGGGATTCGTTATTCAGGCGATCTTTGTAAAGCGTTGGCCGCTGGCGCACACGCAGTCATGATAGGCAGCTTGTTCGCAGGCACCGAAGAAGCACCCGGAGAAATTGAACTTTATCAAAGTCAACCTTACAAAGCCTATCGTGGTATGGGCTCTTTAGGAGCTATGCAACAAGGATCATCGGATCGTTATTTTCAAGAAACTTTAGAAGTAAATAAGCTAGTTCCTGAAGGCATAGAAGGAAGAATACCTTATAAGGGCCCTTTACAAACAGTTATTCAACATTTATTAGGTGGAGTTAAGGCTGGCATGGGTTATACAGGAAGTGTCGATCTTGCCGATCTCCATAAAAAAGCGCAATTTATAAAACTTACCGCTGCCGGCATAAGAGAAAGTCATGTTCATAATGTGGCAATTACTAAAGAAGCTCCTAATTATTACCGAGAAGATTGAATATTTCATATCCACTCTCAAAATAATTTCTAGCTTTTTTTATGAACCTTAAAATTAAATATCGAATAAAAACGGAGTGTACCTTAAGATGACAATCCCAAAAGAACGCATATTAATTCTCGATTTTGGCTCACAGTATACGCCGTTAATTGCGCGACGCATTCGTGAATTGCATGTTTATTGTGAAATCTATCCTTACGATATCTCAGAATCTGAAATTTTAGCTTTTGCGCCGAAAGGAATTATTTTATCAGGTGGTCCTGAAACCGTTACTTCAGATACCACTCCTCGAGCTCCAAAAATAGTATTTAGCTTAGGCTGTCCAATTTTAGGGATTTGCTATGGAATGCAAACTATGGCTGAGCAACTTGGGGGTAAAGTCGTGTCCTGCGCCAACCGTGAATTCGGATATGCGCCTGCTCTAGTGGCTGCTGAAACTGAACTATTAACTCATATCCGAGATAATCCCCAAAATGAAAAAGATGTATTGTTAGATGTCTGGATGAGTCATGGAGATCATGTTGAACAACTTCCTCCTGGTTTTGTTCTTATATTAAATACTCCTAATACGCCAATTGCTGGCATGGCTGATCCCACACGTGATTTCTACGGCTTGCAATTTCACCCAGAAGTAACACATACCCGCCAAGGGAAAAAAATATTAGCACGCTTTGTAGAAAAAATTTGCCATTGCCAAGCAAGCTGGACAGCACCTAAAATTTTAGAGCATGAGATTGCTGAAATAAAAAAGAAGGTAGGTAATGAAAAGGTATTACTTGCGCTATCAGGTGGTGTCGATTCTACTGTATTAGCTGCATTATTACATAAAGCGATTGGCAAGCAATTACTATGTGTTTTTGTTAATACTGGCTTACTGCGCATTACTGATAAAGACTCTGCGATACAGGCTTTAGCAGATGATATGCATATTTCAGTTGTAAAAATCGACGCTTCTGCGCGCTTTATAGACGTTTTAAAAGGGATAATTGATCCCGAGGAAAAACGTAAAGCTATTGGTAATTTATTTGTTGAAATATTCGAAACTGAAGCCAGTAAACATTCAGATATCGCTTGGTTAGCACAAGGCACCATCTATTCTGACGTCATTGAGTCTGCTGGGACAAGCACTCAAAAAGCGCATGCTATTAAATCTCATCATAATGTAGGTGGGCTTCCAGATACACTTAAACTTAAGTTATTGGAACCCTTACGTGAGCTATTTAAGGATGAAGTGTGTGAATTGGGTATAGAATTAGGTTTGCCGCCCGACCTAGTATACAAACATCCTTTCCCAGGTCCTGGATTAGCAATTCGAATATTAGGCGAAGTAACTCAAGAAAAAGTAGACTTATTGCGTAAAGCTGATCTTATCTTAATTGAAGAACTTCGTAGACAAAATTATTATCATAAAACAAGCCAGGCTTTTTGTGTTTTCTTACCGATTAATTCTGTTGGGGTTATTGGAGATGCTCGTCAATATGCTCCAATTATTGCAATCCGTGCTATTGAGACTATAGATTTTATGACTGCTCGATGGGCTAATCTGCCTTATCAATTACTCGAGACTGTATCAAATCGAATTATTAATGAGGTGCGTGGAATTTCCAGGGTAGTTTATGATATTTCGGGAAAACCTCCTGCGACCATAGAATGGGAGTAAAAGCGCTTCTATCCTACACCAAAGGTAAAAGCAAGCTATATATTCACAGCAATTAGATTTTTGACAGAGTATACTTTGACTTTAACTTATCTGTTCAATAGACTTCACTTATTCACACTTCATAGAAGTAGCGACTTAAACTATGCTGCAACTTATTAAAAACTGGTTTACACGATACTTTCTTGACCCAGAATTGGCTATTTTATGGTTATTCCTATTATTTATTATTATCGTTTTTTCCTCTTTAGGAAAAATTTTAGCTCCTGTGTTTGTCAGTGTCGTTATGGCTTATTTATTACAATGGCCTATTAGCTCCTTAGAAAAGCTCCGTTTACCACGAATCGCTGCGGTTTTAGGAGTGTATATTAGTTTTGTGGGCTTAGTTATCCTGGCAATTGTGGGTTTGTTACCGTTATTATTTCGCCAATTAAGTAACTTAATTGCTGAACTCCCTGCCATGGCTGCAAAAGGCCAAGCGCTACTTTTGTATCTCCCCACTCGTTACCCAGGCTATACATCTGCCAGTCAAATTCAAGAATGGATTACTCAGTTTAAGGCTGAATTAACCCATTCTGGACAAGGAATATTATCTGCTTCACTAGGTTATATTCCCAATATTATTGCCTTTACCATTTATTTTGTATTAGTCCCTTTGCTAGTCTATTTTTTCTTACTCGATGAAAAAAAAATAATCACCTGGCTGACTCAGTATTTACCTGAAAAGCGTCGATTAATTTCTCAAGTCTGGACAGAAGTTCTTGCCCAAACAGGTAATTATGTCAGAGGGAAAGCTTTAGAGATGCTGATAGTCTGGATAGTTACTTATCTTTCATTTGCAATACTTGGTCTCCAGTACGCGATATTACTCAGTGTATTAGTTGGGATCTCAGTGATTATTCCTTACATAGGAGCAGTTATGGTAACTATTCCTGTTCTTATTATCGGATTTTTAGAATGGGGATGGACAGCGCATTTTGCCTATCTAGTTGCAGTTTACACTTTAATTATCACATTAGACGCTAATGTATTAGTACCCTTTTTATTTTCTGAAGCAGTTGATTTGCATCCAGTAACTATCATTATTGCTGTACTTATCTTCGGAGGTTTACTAGGATTCTGGGGAGTATTTTTTGCTATACCTCTAGCTAGTGTGGTAAAAGCTATTCTAAATGCTATTTCTTACAAAAAAATACATACACATAAAAATAAACTATGTTAATGGCCTATTAACTTAATTCAGCAACTGCTTGTAAAACTGCTACTACATGACCAGGTACTTTTACCTGTCTCCACTCCTGACACAAAATACCTTGTTTATCAATCAAAAAAGTACTTCTCTCTATTCCGCGAGTTTTTTTGCCATACATCATTTTTTCTTTTAATACGCTATATAAGTGACATACTTTTTCATCAACATCGGATAATAATTCAAAAGGAAATTGCTGTTCTGTCTTGAATTTTTTATGAAGCTTCAAGCTATCTCGTGATACTCCTAAAATTATTGTATTTAAAGAAGCAAATTTTTTATAATTTTCTGAAAAATCTTTTCCTTCCTGCGTACATCCTGAGGTGCAATCTTTAGGATAAAAATACAAAACCACATTCTTACCCAGTAAACTCTTTAAATCTATCATTTTACCGCTAGTAGCGGGTAAACTAAAATCAGGTGCAGGTTTATTTATAACTAACATATTGGCAAATCATATTAAAGGAAAATAGATTTAATTTTTTTGAGGTTCCATAGCCACATCAAAATTGTGTTCATCACAAAATACGATAAAATGTTCGCGAAAATCTGCAACTAAATGCGGCGGTTGCGCCGGAAAACCAAAAGACAATGAAATTCCCAACATTGCTGCTTCAGTTATCGGGGCTTTATAGGATTCTATATGAAGATTATACAATGTTACCTGTTGTTCTGATAAAAAATGAGTAATCTTAGCTAAAACATTAGGTATATCGGGAGCAACAATATAAGATGAATAAGGGAAATTATCCGGTTGTGCACTACGAACTTGCGTACGCTCAACTAAAACATGACCTTCGAATTTTTTTATGAGCGTTTCAAATCTAGCAATGGTATTCCAGGCTCCCCCAATCAGCAAGGTCATAGTCACATGCTTTGCTGTGGTATTTACACGCGCATCAACAATATGGCAACCGCTATGAGCAACCATTCGAAATACTTGATCAGTAAGCTGATTTTCATTAAGGCCTAGGACAACAACAACCAGGTTTTCCATAAATATTAATCATGTTTTTCTAACGAGCCGGTAGTCTATTCTTTTTTAAGCAGGTTGTCACTAGGGGATCAGATTGACCTAGCTGGGCTTCACTTTCATATTAGATTCAGGTTTACGTAAATCTATATATCCTCAATGATAACTCAAAATCCTTAAGAGAACGTTTTTAAAACTGGTGGAGGCGGTGGGAATCGAACCCACGTCCGCAAGCCCGCTGCCTTTGGCACTACATGTTTAGTACAATCTTTAAGTTTAATCGATCCATCTCCGATTGACAGGGAATTGACCGACGATTCTGTTTGATTTTAGTAGTTTTCGCCTCAGAAGGGGCTAGACTACGAGCTTGTCAGTTATGACCACTACCTCCACATACAAGCCTATGGAGTTCATGGCGCCGGCTGCTGTTTAGGCAGCGCTAACGTTACTAAATTAACTACCGATTAGGCAGCAATAGCAACGTCTTTAGCGTTATAGTTAGCATCGTTTGCAACTATAGATTTACAACATGATTAACGAGGCAAAGTTGCGTCCTCGACATGCACCTTAGGGTTTGTAACCGACGTCGAAGCCAGATCGCCCCCAAGTGTTTATTATACCTCATTTATAGCATGCTTTCTTGTTAAGCCTGAAAAATAGAGCTAAAAAGTTAAATGTAGGTATTAATCTTACCTGGAATAACGTCCTAAACGCATTTTTTCCCGCTGCCAGTCTCTTTCCTTGATACTAGCTCGCTTGTCATGCTCTTGTTTACCCTTTGCTAAACCTACTTCTAGCTTAACTCGATTCTTTTTCCAATAAAGCTTTAATGCGATTAGCGTATACCCTTTACGCATAATGCTTCCGGAAAATTTGCTTAGTTCTCGTTCATTGAGTAATAACTTACGCGTACGGGTTGGATCCGGGCGGCTATGATTTGTAGACACTGTTGCGAGCGGAGTAATATGACACCCTAAAAGCCATGCTTCGCCATTTTTTAATACGACATAGCTCTCTGTCAACTGAGCCCGTCCACTACGAAGACTTTTGACTTCCCAGCCTTGTAAAACTAACCCAGCCTCGATAGATTGCTCAATAAAATAATCATGGCGGGCGCGTCTATTTAATGCAATCGTTGTGGCTTGCAATGCTTTCTTAGAATTCATGGGATATACTCAAACTTATTAGCAATCATAGCTCTCAAGCATAGCAAACCTAGGAACGATAGTCGCCCTGAACCTTAATTATGCCAATTATTCAACATTCGTTAGAAGTACCTTACAATGTGTCAGAAATGTATGATCTTGTGAATCACATTGAAAAATACAGTGAATTTCTTCCCTGGTGTACCGAAAGTAAAGTTATCAGTCAGGATGAAGATAATATAGAGGCTCGTCTTACTTTAACTGGAGGGGGACTATCTAAAAGTTTCACCACATCTAACCGCATGCAAAAAGACAAATTGATTGAAATTAACCTTATCAACGGTCCATTTAAACATTTAGAAGGCTATTGGTCATTTGAAACGACACCACGTGGATCAAAAATCAATTTAAATTTGGAATTTGAATTTTCTACGCGTTTACTCGCGCTTGCTTTTTCTCCTATTTTTGAGAGAGTAGCTAATACGTTAGTAGAAGCTTTTTCCAATCGTGCCAAGCAGGTTTATGGGGATCGCCAATTTGAAAATAACATTCATCAACAAGACAACGTATAAACATGTCATTTTTTTCAGTTGAAGTCGTATTTGCTGATCATCAGCAACAAAAAATTATACAAATCTCAGTCCCTCCTGCTACTTGCGTATCAACTGCCATAAAACTTTCGGGTATTTTATTAGATTTCCCTCATATTAATCTAAACCAAAATAAGGTGGGTATTTTTGGAAAATTATGCAATTTGGATACTAAAGTAACCGCTGGGGATAGAATAGAAATTTATCAGTCGCTGCGAATAGATCCTAAAAAAATTAGAATTAATCGTGCTAAAAAACAAAAAACTTCTTAATACGTTTATAAATATTTTATTAGCACCTTAAACATTTTAATTAAGAACTGATTTTTCAATGTGTTGTAATCGTCCGTTGGAAAATATAAGTGTAACGCGCCTTTGAATAGGCTCACTATGCCCTGGCTGGAAAAAATAAATATAATCTTGACGATCCGGTTGAAAAGGTGCCTGTAATACGCAGCTACCCAATAGATAACGAACTTGTTCCTTGGTCATACCGAGTTCTAGCTGATCTATGGTAGACTGCTGCAGTATATTCCCTTGCTGGATATCTGGCCGATAGACAATATGGCAACCAGAAATCACTAATGTTAACAACACACTTAAAAACAACTTTTTCATAAAAATATCATCACTAAAAATAAAGCCGTAACCACAATCTCTACATTAATTTAAAAACACAATAAGAAAAAAAGTTTAATTAACTTAAAATCACCCAATACTTATTACTAATCGAGGAGTTTAGAGATAGTCTAATGGATAATCAACAACTACGCCAAGCGGGTTTAAAAGTAACTGGTCCTAGATTAAAAATACTTGAATTACTTGAGCAAGCTAAAACTCGTCATTTAAGCGCTGAAGATATCTATAAAACCTTATTGGAATCGGGTGAAGACATAGGGTTAGCCACAGTCTATCGAGTATTAACTCAATTTGAAAGAGCAGGTTTGGTGAAGCGTCAAAACTTTGAAGATGCCTATTCGGTATTTGAATTGAATCAGGGCCCCCATCATGATCATTTAGTCTGTATCAAGTGCGGAAAAGTTGATGAATTTGTTGATAAAATTATCGAGCAACGCCAAAAGATTGTAGCAAAACAAGCTAATTATCAAATGACAGACCATAGTCTAATTATTTATGGTGTTTGTAATAAGTGCTCAAAAAAAACAAAAGCTTAGATTAATTAAAAGTTTCGAGTAATGTAACAATCTTACTAATCTACTTCTAGAATCTTTAGCGTATTAGTACCACCGGTAGTTTTTAATAAATCCCCATAAGTGATTAGAACTTGTTCTCCTTTTTTTAAAACCTCATGTTTCTTTAATTTCTTAATAGCTAATTGACTGATATTTTCTTTATGCATTTTATCAATGTTAAAATATAAGGGATATACACCGCGATATAATGCTAATCGGCGTGTCGTTTTTAAACTATGCGCTAAACCATAGATAGGTATTCCAGAACGAATCCGAGACATCCATAAAGGTGTAGCGCCTGACTCAGTTAAAGCAATGATAGCTTTAATATCATAATGATTGGCTGTGTACATAGCGGCCATGGCAATCGCTTCATCAGGACGGTAGAATTGACATTCTACTCGATGCCCAGATACACGCGTTTTAGCTTGTTTTTCTGCGCCTAAACAAATACGTGCCATAGCTGTAACCACTAATGCAGGGTGATCTCCTGTAGCTGTTTCCGCAGATAACATAACGGCGTCGGTACCATCTAATACCGCATTCGCGACATCAAAAACTTCTGCTCGCGTGGGAATAGCATTATGAATCATTGATTCCATCATCTGGGTTGCGGTTATCACTGCTTTATCTAAAGATCGTGCCCGCTGGATGATATGTTTTTGCACCGCTGGTAATTCAGCATCCCCAATTTCCACACCTAAATCACCACGAGCCACCATTACTGCATCGGAAGCACGGATAATTTCATCAATAACAGGAATGGCATCACTACGTTCTATTTTTGCAATCAAACCGGCATGGCCTTTAGCTCTCTTTAATAAATTTCGAGCTAAATTCATATCCGCTGCACTGCGTGGGAAAGAAATAGCAATATAATCAGCATCTAATTTCACAGCGGTTTTTAAATCTTTTTTATCTTTTTCAGTTAAAGCTACAGCTGAAATACCTCCTCCTTTTCGATTAATTCCTTTATTATTGGATAGCGCCCCACCTACCTCTACATTACAAAATATTTTATTTTTCTGAACTTTTTTAACTTTGAATACTAAACGTCCATCATCAAGCAGTAATAAGTCTCCCCGATGCACATCTCGTGGTAATTCTTTATAATCAATGCCTACTGCAAATTCATCTCCTCCATTTTTATCTAAATCAGCATCTAAAATAAACAACGCATCTTTTTTTAAAAAAATAGCACCCGTTTTAAAACGCGCAATACGGATTTTTGGCCCTTGTAAATCTGCTATAATGGCAATTTCCCGACCTGCTACTTTTGCACATTCTCGAACATAATTAGCTCGTTTAATATGATCTTCTGCTTTACCGTGCGAAAAATTCAATCTAACGACATCTAAACCTGCCGCTATCATGGCTTGTAATACACCTGCCTGATCGGTTGCAGGACCTAACGTAGCCACAATCTTGGTTCGTTTAAATCGTTTCATTATGATGATCCTTCCTGCTACGTTCTTCTAATATCACTAGCGCAGGCAAAGTTTTTCCTTGTATAAATTCAAGAAAAGCCCCGCCACCCGTCGAAATATAAGAAATTTTATCGGTAATACCATATTTTTCGATGGCTGCTAAAGTATCGCCACCCCCTGCGATGGAAAAAGCAGGGCTATTGGCAATAGCATGACTCAAGGCACGTGTTCCTTGTTCAAAAGGAACCATCTCGAAAACTCCAAGGGGACCATTCCATAAAATACTCGCTGCCCGCTGTACATACTCGGTATAGCGTTTTATTGACTCTGGTCCAACATCTAAAATCATTTCATCATTTTTTATTTTAGTTAACTTTTTAACGGTAGCTTTTGCATTATCAGAGATTTCGCTAGCCACAATAACATCTGAAGGGAGCACAATCTCAACTTTTAATTGCTTTGATAAATCTAAAAGTTTTTTTGCCTCTTTAACCAATTCAACTTCATATAAGGATCGGCCTACAAAATAACCTTGTGCAACTAAAAAGGTATTGGCAATTCCTCCACCAAGAATCAAAAAATTCACTTTATTAAGTAAAGACGTTAATAGCATTAGTTTAGTAGAAACCTTCGCACCACCGACAATGGCTAATAAGGGTCTAGCTGGATTTTCCAATGCTACACTCAATGCTTTTAACTCTGATGTTAGTAATAACCCTATACAAACTTGTGGTGAGAACTGTGCTACTCCTACAGTAGATGCTTCACTGCGATGTGCTGTAGCAAATGCATCCATGACAAAAATATCACCCAATTTTGAAATTTTTTTAGCTAAAATAGGATCGTTTTTCTTTTCCCCCGTTTGAAATCTAACATTTTCACATAGAACAACTTCCCCAGGTGAAATCTCAAATCCTTCTAGCCAATTAGCAACAAATCTAACTGGCTGTCCCAATAGCTTCTTTAATCGTGTTGCGATCGGGGCTAAAGAAAGTTCAAGGGTAACATAACCTTCTACTGGTCTATCTAGATGGGAAAGTAAAATAACAGCCGCACCTTTTTTTAAGGCATATTGAATCGTTGGTAATGCCGCTTTTATACGCGCATCACTCATAATCATGCCCTTATTAAGGGGCACATTAAAATCTTCTCTGATGAGAACACGTTTGTTTTGTAAATCTAAATTTTCTAAACGGGTTAAATACATAAAAACCAAAAGATATTTCGCTTCAGCTAGAAAAAATGTAATTAAAATCCAAAACTTACTTCGTAAGACTAAAGGTATACACCTTTCTATTTAGCCAATCTCATTGAAGCATGTTCGGTTTCCAAACTTCCATTATCTTGAGGAGCATGGATCGGATCAATTCTAGAACAAAAAGCATATTTAGATAAATATATATAAGCATCTTCTATATACCCATCTTTGCTAAATTTTAACCATGGGTTCTCTTTCTTAGTACTATCTGCTGGAAGGGCTTTAGTAGTATGCTGAAAAAGCCGGTCTTGAAATTCATCGTCCGACTCATTAACAGAGCGAGATTGCATTCTCAATAGCACATAACTCTCTTGCAACTTCATAGAATGCTCTTCTGGATTACTTGCAATTGCTTCATGCAACTCATTTATAGCTTTAAGTATCGCTTCACGCAGTTGTGCAGCTACATATTTAGGATTAGGAGATTCTCCCTGAGAAAAAAACAAATCGCTATAAGCAATCAATTTGTTTAATCGGTTAGAACCACTTGGCGGGGCAAATTTTAATCCGTCCAACTTATCCCTATGCTTTTTTTCATCGAGTTTGCGCTTACGTGCTTGAACCGAAGTTGATAGTTCAACCATATGGACTTCTCTTTATTATATATAATCACTCTTCATGTTAACATTATCATTGATTGTTTCCAAGCGAGGCTACGCTTAGTCTTAACGTTAATTTCGTTTAGATATTTTCTTGAAGATCAGTATTGCCTCCCCTTAAATTTAAGGATATTTTTGTGCACATGACATCTTTACATGGCTTACGTACGCTCATAACCCGACCGATTCATCAAGCACAAGATTTGGCAGTACAAACTCGATTCTCAGGGGGTAGTGTCATCCATTTTCCAACGTTAGACATTATCGGCCCTAAGAACATAAAAAAAGTGGTATTAGGTATAAGAAAACTTAATCAATACGATTTGGTCATCTTTATCAGCCCAAATGCGGTCTTCAAAGCAGCTGATTATATTCACGATATTTGGCCATCTTGGCCTAAAAATCTCAAAACTATCGCCACAGGTGCCGGAACTGCCCTATCTTTAAAACAGCATAATCTGCCTTGCGATAACTATCCAGAAAAAGATTTTAATAGTATAGGCTTATTAAAGCTTATTGCTTTACAGAATATAAAACAAAAAAAGATTCTAATCATTAAGGGAGAAGGTGGTCGACCCGTTCTAGCTAAAGGCTTAAAAGATTTAGGGGCTCAAATTGATAATTTAAACGTTTACAGGCGACAGCTACCAAAAATTGATAAAAACAACATTCCCTATCAGGACGCAATTGATGTCATTATTTGTACGAGTCATAGCGGATTAAAAAATCTAGTTCGCTTATTGTATCCTTACTGGCAAGATATTTTATTTAAAAAACAATTGCTCGTCATTAGTCCTCGACTAGCTGATAGTGCTAAGAAACTAGGTTTTGTCAAACCACCCTTAATATCGGATAATGCAACAAATGCGGCTATACTCCAGCAATTGGATTTTTGGCAAGGTGCCTCGAGAATGAAGCAACCGGAATGTATTCAAGATACATGAGATTGCGGGTTGAACGGCAATGCAGAATAAAATTCAAGTGCAAAGAGTCTACCTTACAAACTCTGTTTTCCTGGCGGGAGCAATCACTATGGAATCACAGCCCACACCGAACTTAGAAGAAACAGAAATAAAAACAAAAACCCAAAAAAATAAACCTTTACGTTCTAAAAGCTGTTCCATTGCTTGGTGCGCTATAGGATTGTTGCTCATCACCTGGGTTGGTTTATTTTTAGGATTAAGTTTTTTTTGGTTAAAAAACAAAGAACGACTTAGCGAATATCAACGTCAACTATCGACCATACAAACACAGATCTCCCAAAATCAAGCTGATGGTAAAAATCTTCAGCAACACATCGCACAATTACAAAATTTTATAGAACAAAAATTCTCAGCTAACGATAATGCTATATTGCTTGCTAATGTTAAGCAACTGATACAGTTAGCCCAATATAATTTTGTTTATTTTCACGATACTGACAATGCTCTGTCTGCACTGACGCTAGCTGATAAACAATTAGGTACCATAATAAGTCCGGATATTCGATTAGAAAATCTTCACCAGTTGTTAACTCAATACTTAACTCGCTTAAAAGCCTTGCCCCACATTGACTTGGCAACTACCTTAGGCCAGATACAGACTTTAAAAGCACAAATTACGCAATTGCCTTTATTGACAATATCTAATTCTGCTACAGCAAAACCTGATGTTACAACCAGTAACTCTTCGGAAAATAAATGGATACTTATGCTGCAAAATAGCTTAAATAGCTTCCGACAGCTAATCGTTATTCGACGCTTAAATAAACCTATAGAACCTTTATTACCAGAAAAAGAACAACAATATTTGCAACACAACCTGCTATTATTATTACAACAAGCTCAATGGGCATTAATACATCATGAAGCAACTATTTATCAATCCAGTTTGCAAGAAATTCAAGAAAATATAAAAGATCATTTTGCATCTGGCTCACCTATTACACAAACAGCTATACAAAATATTGAACAATTAAAACAAATCGATTTACAAACTCCGTCTCTTGATTTAAATCCACTACTCGAGGCCATTTCAATTATCAAAAAGACACCCACTAATACTAACGTTACTCCTGTAGTTACCGCTAATCAAAAGGAACCCTCTTGATGCATCGGTTTTTTATCTTTTTATTGGTTCTTGCTCTTTCAGTTTGGCTCGGAGTTAAAATCACTCTCGATCCGGGTTATATCTTGATTACTTGGCATCAACTTGCCTTAGAAATGCCACTATGGCTAGCTATCTTAATTCTAACCATTAGCTTTATTTTAATTTATTATTTAATTCGATTTATTAGCTATTTATTAATGCTCCCAAAACAATGGTGTCAAAATTTAGACATAAAACGCTGCAAAAAAACCATGGCATCAGATGATCAACGCTTATTTTCTTCTATTTATCAAAAACCACAAAACTGGCATCGTATTTTAGAAATTCTGCCTCAATTAGAAAATAAAACCTGGGTATCTAAAGAACAAAAGCAACAATTACAACAAGAATGTTATGAAAATTTACTAAGTGAAGAAAAATATACCTGCAATTTATCAACGCTTGAGAACCTATGGGACAATTTACCAACAAAATTAAAAAAAGATCCTTTGCTTTTAAATTTTTATATTCAAGGTCTTATAAGACATCATGAAGATACGAAAGCTGAATCGTTAATAATAAAGCAATTAAAAAGACAATGGTTCGGCCCCCTCGTTTCAACCTATAGTCTTATTAAAAGCATCAACCCTGCCCGCCAACTAGCAATAGCAGAAAAATGGCTTAAAAAACATCCTGATGATCCTTATCTTTTATTAAGTTTAGGTCGTCTTTGTAAGCAGAGAAAATTATGGGGGAAAGCTCGGGATTATTTAGAAAAAAGTTTAATCTATGATTCTTCTAATTCAGAAGCTTATCTGGAATTAGGTGAATTATTGGAAGGTCTGGAGGAACCACTGCAAGCTTTAGCATGGTTTAAAAAAGGATTAACAAAATATACCTCTCGCACTTAAGGTGTGCATCTTTCCCATTCAACCGCTTGAGATGAAACAGATATAATTATATTTTTGTCAGATCATAGACACATCTTTTTAATATAGTAGTAACAGGCCAACCTCTCAAAACACGTCCTGAAAAAGGGGACCACTGGCATTTAGTACTAAGGTGTTTATCTTCGACCCTCTTTGCTAAGGATAAATCAACTAGCACACAATCCTCTGGATAATCTGGCAAATGGAATATTTTTTTTGCTCGACGATAAGTTAATTCGACTATATTGTTTAAAGTAAGTAAATCTCGATGATACGCCTCCAGTAACAATGGTAAAGTAGTTTCTATACCCGGCACGCCAGATGGGCACATACCATAAGATCTTGCTTTTTCTTCTAGGGTATGTGGGGCATGATCCGAACCTATGGTATCAATAACCCCCGATTTTATTGCGGTAAATAATGCCTTCTGATGATCAGAAGTTCGCAAAGGTGGATTCATCACTGCTTTACCCTTTAAGCTAATATAACCTGTCAAATTTAAAAACAAGTGATGCGGAGTTGTTTCAGCAAAAACAGGAAGGCCTTCTTCTTTAGCGTGTGCAATTAAATCAATTTCTTGGCGCGTACTAATATGTAAAATATATAAACGCGTCCCATATTCACGTACTAGCTGAATGGCTTTTTTTACCGCTAATATGGCCGCTGTTTCATCGCGAATTTTTGAATGTATCGAATAATTTTGTAGTCCAGTAAATTTTTTTTCATTTTCTTTTAATCGCCGCTCATCTTCCGCATGAACCGCAACTAACATATTTTCTTCAGCCGCTATTTTAAAAATAGCGTGTAAACTCTCGTCATCATCGATAACTAGACCTCCTGTGCTACACCCCATAAAAACTTTAATGCCAATTACCTGATCTTTTACTTTTTTTATCTCATTTAAATGATGTTTATCAGCGCCAAAAAATAAATGGTAACGTAAAGGTATTTTTGCTTCTTTTAATTGTTGATCAATCAGCATTTTTTTTTCTTGTAAGGCAGCTTGTGTTACCGTGGGAGGCAAGGTATTAGGCATATCAAAAACAGTCGTATAACCGCCTTTTATGCTAGCCTTAGCAGCAGTTTTCCAATCTTCTTTGTATTCCAAACCAGGAGTTCGAAAGTGCACATGGGGATCGATTAATCCTGGTAATAATAATAAATGACTCGCAGCAATAGTTATTTCTTGTTCACTATCGATAGTAATATTTTGGCGTTGATTTTCTATAGTCAGAATATTATTTATCTGTATCATAAACAAATTTCTTCAACTTGATCGCGATCAAATTGTTTCTCGCAATAAAAACAACGAAGCTTTACTTGAGTCGAAGATCCTTCTAATTTAAAATAACCTTTTGATTCAATGTGATTAATACAGTTTTGGTTAGGGCACACCAATACATCACGTATAGTTTTAGGTAATTCACAGCTAAACTTTTCGCTAACTTTGAAATTTTCAATTCGGCTAATCGTAGCGCCAGGAGCAAAGATTGCGACATGCTCAATTTCCTGTGGGGTAAGTAATCGATTTTCAATTTTAATTAAATCTTTCAATTTTAAAGAGGTACTTCGCAAATTTAAGCCTAAAGTAACCCGTTGTTTACTATTAACCACGTGTAATAAACGCATAATGTTAAGTGACTGACCCGCCGGAATATGGTCGATGACGATACCATTATCAATCGCAGAAACCGAACGAGTTTTGATCATAAATTTTATCCAAAAAAATCGTTTAAAACGTTACCTTATCAAGTAGTAGCGATAAAACAGCTTGTCTGATATAAACTGCATTAACAACTTGTTTAAAATATAAAGCGTAAGGTGTTTCATCAACAGCTTTATCAATCTCACGCCCGCGGGGTAAGGGATGTAGAATATTCAAATTAGTTTTAACTTTTTTTAACTTATCTGGTGTCAGAATGTATTGATCTTCAAATAGCTGATGTTCTGATTGTGTAAACCTTTCTTGCTGTAACCGAGTCATATATAAAATATCTATTTTAGAAATCACTTCATCTAGGCTTGAGTGAAAAGAAAATCGAATACCTTTATGTTTCAATTCATCGCAGATTACTTCTGGCAAGGTTAATAACGAAGGTGAAATTAGAAATAATCTCATGTTAAATAAAGCGCAAAGTTGCACTAAAGAATGTACGGCACGTCCGTACTTTAAATCACCTACCAATGCAATCGATAATCCTTCCAAATTTCCTTGCATTTCTTGAATAGTGAATAAATCGGCCAGGGCTTGTGTAGGATGTTGATTTGCGCCATCTCCTGCATTTATTACGGCTTTATTAGAAACCTCTGCAGCTAAACGTGCCGATCCCTCGAGTGGATGTCGAATGATAATAAGGTCCGCATAATAAGAAATCGTTTTGATAGTATCTTGTAAATCTTCACCTTTTTGGATAGAAGTATTTTCACTGCCCGAAAACCCAATGACTTGCCCTCCCAAACGTAAGGTAGCTGTCTCAAATGATAAACGGGTACGCGTTGAAGGTTCAAAAAAACAATGCGCAATTATTTTATCAAGTAAAAATTTTTTAGATAAGCTTTTCTTAAATTTTTTAGCAAGATTTAATATACTATTTACTTCACTTAAAGCAAGATCGCGAATTGATATAATATCTTTTTTATCTAACATTTTAGGCATAATTCACCACATTCAAATTAATAATATCTCCGACTGATATTTCTGTTTTCATCTATCCATTCTTTTTTAGAACCAAACTTTGCCAAGACTCAACAGGTAACTCTTTTCCCCACAAGCTGACTAAACATTGCAAGATTATCAGTGCAATCTGAGCATTAGTAATTAAAGGAATATGATGATCGATAGCTAAACGTCGAATTAAAAAACCATCAGTTTGCTGTAAGCCTGTCATAGAACTGGGTATATTGATAATTGTGGATACTTTACGTTGCGTAATTAAATCTCTAATATTCGGTTTTTTAGCTTCGCTAGTCTTGTTAA
Organism: Candidatus Rickettsiella isopodorum; assembly: GCF_001881495.1. NCBI lineage: Bacteria > Pseudomonadati > Pseudomonadota > Gammaproteobacteria > Legionellales > Coxiellaceae > Rickettsiella > Candidatus Rickettsiella isopodorum. The sequence goes on from NZ_LUKY01000033.1 coordinate 371,970, forward strand.
CAAAATATGAGGCTATACCATGCTGAGATAAAAATTGATGCGTTCCTTCTGTACTGTAAATAAGCCAACCTTGATCATCAAGTTGTTTGATCCAAGGTAAAAGCTTGATCTTATAGCTATCTGCAACACTTAATAACAATTTCTTTTCTGCGATATTTTGATCCGTTGCTAACCATGCCTTATAAAAAGCTTCTACTAAATCCTCTGCAATACATGCCACTTCACCCGTAGATGCCATTTCAACTTGAGCGACAGGATTGGAACCTTTTAAACGACTATAAGAAAATTGTGCTGCTTTGACACCCACATAATCCAGCTCTAAAGTTTCGTAATGTTTTGCGTGGTGCTTATTCAGCATTACTTCGGTAGCTATTTGGATGAAATTATGGCCTGTCACTTTAGAAACAAAAGGAAAAGAACGCGATGCTCGCAAATTACATTCAATAACCTGAATATCATTATTTTTAGCAATAAATTGAATATTAAATGGCCCCGTGATGTGTAAAGCCTTTACAATTTTACGAGCTATACTTTTAGTACGGCGTATGGTTTCTAAATACAACTTCTGAGGTGGCAACACAACCGTTGCATCTCCAGAATGGACACCCGCATTCTCGATATGCTCTGAAATGGCTTCAATAACAATATTACCTTGTTTAGCAACGCCGTCTATTTCTAATTCTTTTGCTTCTTGAACAAATTTAGAGATCACCACCGGATGATCTTGTGAAACATGCGCAGCTGCTTGTAAATGCTGATCTAAAGATTCCGGATCAAAAACCACATTCATCGCAGAGCCAGACAAAATATAAGAAGGTCTAATTAATACAGGATAACCCACTTTAGCTGCAAAGCTTTTTGCTTTACTCAAACTAGTAATTCTTTCCCAAGAAGGTTGATCAACATTAAGTGTATTTAATAAGGCAGAAAATTTTTCTCGGTTTTCAGCATAATCAATAAAGATCGGATCCGTTCCCAATAAATGGTAACCCTCTTTAGCTAATGGTACAGCTAAATTATTAGCAATTTGTCCTCCTACTGAAACAATAATACCCTTTGCTGATTCAAAATCCACAATATCTTGTACACGCTCAAAAGTAAGCTGTTCAAAATACAATCGATCCGATTCATCATAATCTGTAGAAACGGTTTCAGGGTTTGAGTTAATAATAATGGCTGTTTCATTTAAACGACGTAAAGTCTGCGAAGTATTAACTGCACACCAATCAAACTCGACAGAGGATCCTATCGAATAAGGCCCTGAACCTAATACAATGATAGGTCGCCGCTTAGCAGGAGAAATATCATGTTCAATCGCATGATAGCTTAGGTAAAGATAATTCGTTTGCGCGGCAAATTCCCCAGCTAATGTATCTATTTGCTTCACAAAAGGCGTAATACCATATCTTAAACGTAAAGCTCGAATTTGTTTTATCGACTTATTTTTTGTTTTAGCAATAAAACTATCTGAAAATCCTGCTTGTTTTAATTGACATAAAAGATTTTTATTCAACTTACGAAAATTTAATTGTCTTTCTAATTCTGTGAGCTGGTGTATCTGCGCCAAAAACCAAAAATTAATCTGGGATAAACGTTCAGCTTGTGAGATTGAACCACCATTTTTAAAAAATTGATATAAAGCAAATAAACGTCTATCGGTGGCAAATTGTATTTCTTTACGCGGATTATCAATTTTTTCTGGATAATCCATTAAGCAAGTAGCTCCTTTATTTAACATTCCCACTGCTTTTTGTAATGCTTCCGGAAAAGAACGACCAATTGCCATCACTTCGCCGACACTCTTCATTTCAGTGCCAATCGTTCTTTCAGCCGCTTTTAATTTATGTGTATCCCAACGTGGAATTTTTACTACGATATAGTCCAATGCCGGTTCAAAATAAGCACTTGTCACCTGAGTAACACTATTTTTTATTTCATATAACTGATAACCCAATGCTAACTTAGTGGCAATGAAAGCTAATGGATAGCCGGTTGCTTTCGACGCTAATGCACTGGATCGCGATAAACGCGCATTCATTTCTATAACTCGGTAATCACCATTTTTTGGGTTAACCGCAAATTGGATATTACATTCGCCAATAATGTTAAAATGTTCAGCAACTTGTAAAGCCATATTGCGTAATAATTGATGTTGCTCATTACTTAAAGTCTGTGCTGGCGCTACAACGATACTTTCTCCCGTATGGATACCCATTGCATCCATATTTTCCATGTTACAAATGGTTAATCCATTTCCGCATTGATCGCGCACAATTTCATACTCAAATTCCTTCCATCCAAATAAATATTCTTCTATTAAAATTTGTGGTGCGGTGGCTAAACTTTCCTGGGCACGCTGTTCAAGTATTTCTCGATGTGTAATTTTTCCAGAACCTAATCCTCCTAAGGAAAAACCTGAACGCAACATAATGGGATAACCGATCTTCTCTCCTGCTTGCAATGCTCCCGCAACTGTTTTGACTGCAAAACTAAGTGGTGTTTTAATTTTTATCTTCGCTAAAGCCGCTTTAAAAAGATCTCTGTCTTCGGTTTGACGTATCGATGCAATAGATGTGCCTAATACCGCCACCTTGTATTTTTTTAATATGCCTTTTTCCTCTAAATCTAAACCTAAATTAAGCGCAGTTTGGCCACCAAAACCCAGTAAAATTCCATCTGGTTTTTCTTTAATGATAACTCGCTTCACCGTATCCAAATTTAGCGGTTGCAAATAAATTTCATCCGCTAAATTTGCATCCGTTTGTATGGTAGCTATGTTCGGGTTTATTAATACCGAATTAATTTTTTCTTCTTTAAGTGCTTTAATGGCTTGTGAACCGGAATAATCAAACTCTCCCGCTTGGCCTATTCGTAAACCACCAGAACCTAAAATCAGAATTTTTTTACCCTTGTATCGTTGTATTTTCATAATTTTTATAACATGCGATAAAAACGTTCAAATAACCATTGTGTATCCATGGGCCCAGGCATGGCTTCAGGATGAAATTGTACAGAGAAAAAAGGATCTTTCTTATGCTCAATTCCTGCAACCGTTCCATCATTTAAATTTCGAAATAATACCCGCCAATCCTTAGGCAATGTTTTTTCGTTCACCGCATAACCATGATTTTGTGAAGTCAAATAGCATTGCTGAGTAGGCAAATAGATACAGGGTTGATTTTGAGAACGATGACCAAAAATTAACTTATAGGTTTTAGCACCAACTGCTAAAGCCATTAATTGTGTCCCTAAACAAATACCGAAACAAGGCTTCTTTTTTGCTAAAGCCTTTTTTAAAATAGCTACCGTTTTTTTACATAATTGCGGATCACCGGGACCATTGGAGATAAAAACGCCATCATAATCTTCCTGACTATAATCATAATCATAAGGAACTCGTTTAATTTTTAGTGGAAATTTTAATAAACAACGTAAACTATTTTCTTTTAAGCCACAATCCACAACAATTATTTTTTTTCTGCCTTTACCATAATGAAGAGGTTCAGTAATTGTTACCTGTTTTACCCAATCGATAGATTCAAATTCAATAAAATCCTTTTCAGGTTTTTTTAATTGAGTAATAATTCCTGGCGTTACTCCATTGACTCTTAAGCAATGTGTTAAAGCACGCGTATCCACACCCGTAATAAAGGATATATTTTCAATTTCTAGCCAATTTAGTAATGAACGTTGTGCAGTATGATTTGAATAAAATGCGGCTAGTTCAGAAATAATCACGCCTTTTACTTGAATTTTGTTAGATTCCCAAGTATTCGGTGCAGAAACACCATAATTTCCTATCAAAGGATAAGTAAAACATAATATCTGCCCTGCATAAGAAGGGTCTGTTAAAGACTCAACATAACCTAACATTCCTGTATTAAATATAACTTCACCAGAAACTTCAGCTGTTTGGCTTGATGGAATATATCCCATAAAGCTTTCACCTGTTTTTAATACTAAATGCGCTGAAGCTAATTTTTTCATGATCTCGTTCGTTGGTGAAATTGGGTAGCAAGATAAGGATTCCACATCATTCCAGTTGCTGAAAGAGCTATATCAGCTCCTACATTAAAAAATTCATCAAAATGTTCAGGTAAAGTAATTCCACCCATACCTAAAATAACTAAATTTAATTTTTCAGTTTGATTAATTTGAACTAATTTTTTAACAACTTGCAACGCTAACCGACGAATCGGATAACCGGAAACCCCACTATAAATTCTTTTTCCAAATGCCGGGTGATGATTTTTATTCAATACACGCATACTAATGGAATTGATAGCACTTATCCCACTTGCGCCAGCACGTGCTGCGGAAGTTAATAAATTAATGGGAAACTGATGCTCATGAATCAAACCTAATTTTAGTAATATGGGAATATCGCGTACGCATTTCACAACACAAGCGGTTATTTGCGATACATATTCATTACTCCAATATAGAGGTTCTCCTGATTTCATTAAATTGGGACATGAAAAATTTAACTCGATAATATCGGCGCCTGCTTCTTTAGCCATCAACGCGGCTGCGGTAAAATCTTTTGACATCGCTTGCAGTGAATCACCTTCACCGTAAACAGACACAATCAACACTTGACCCTCTGCTAAAGAGTTTTTTGCAAAAGCGATATCTTGCATAACTACTATGGGTTTCAAGCATCCATTACCAAAGGAATTACTAATAGCAATTTTGTGACTTATTTTTTCAGGTGCATCCTTGGTAAAAAGAACTTCTTTTAAATCAGAACAATCAAATAATTTTTCAGATTCGAGATACACAATATTAGGTAATGGATGCGTAGGATAGGCTTGACGTCGTATTGTTTTATAAGTTAATACGTCAAAACCTAGTTTAGCTAATAATGCAATCCCTTTACCGGTTGTTACCGCGCATGCCGCTGCACCGATTTTTGAGGCTAAGGAATAGCCTAATAAAGAAACCCATTGGGCTTTATCTGGCCAAATTCGTGTTGGTGGTCTTATTGATGGAAAAGAGGGATTGCTGAAGTTTTCTTCAAAAGTTTTATTAATGTCATAGAGAGGCGATGAAACGCGCAACATGCGATACAGCTAAAAATAGTTTTGACTATTTAAACCGATTTTCCACTAAATACCAAGTTTTTTATATAACCAATTAATCTATGGAATCGATTTATGACAGATTATTAGTGTGCATTTTTGAAAGGATAGTAATTGTTCAGCAAAAGGAAAAGTATCACTAAACTTTGAAGCCAGGAATTCTAATTCTTGACTTAAGATGCTACTAGGGCTAGAAAAATCTTCCGTGTTAATCTTTACAGAGTCATTTAAGAAAGAAGCGCAATGGTGCCGAGAAGAGGACTCGAACCTCCAAGGGTTTCCCCACAAGTACCTGAAACTTGCGTGTCTACCAATTTCACCACCTCGGCAATTTATTTCTAGAGGGGTATTATTTATTTTATTCGTTTATTTTGCTTAGTGGATAACCTGCTTCTAACCAAGCTCGCAAGCCACCTTGCAAAGAGGCAACCTGGAAATAACCCATTTTTTGTAAATTATCTGCCACCAAGCAAGATCGGAAACCGCCGCTACAATAAACAACAATCTCTGCTTCAAAATCTGAAATGTATTTCTCAATATCACGCTCAATGATTCCCTTACTAAGAGGAATTGCATGAGCAATCGATCCTTGTTGAAATTCATCTCGCTCACGTACATCAATTAAATAAAAAGCAGCTTGATTGTTAATTTTTTTATTTAAATCAACCACTGTCAACTCTTTTATATGAGGTTTTATTCTATTAACTAATTTTATAAAACCTGATGTAGGTTGCTTTTGATTGATCACGAATGTATTTCATTCTCCATTTCTGTTTCTATATCTTTCATGGTTAAACGAATTCGGCCTTGTCTATCTATCTCCAGTACTTTGACTTTGACAATTTGGCCTTCGCTTAATACATCACTCACTTGCTCAACACGTTCCTTAGAAATTTGTGAAATATGCACTAAACCGTCACGACCAGGTAATACGTTAACAAAAGCACCAAAATCAGTCAGTTTAACAATTGCACCTTCATAAGTACGACCCACTTCTACTTCTGCCGTCACTTTTCTAATACGCTCTATTGCATTTTGGCAAGCTTGTAAATCAGATGTCGAGATTCTAACGACTCCATCATCACTAATATCGATTAAGGTTCCTGTCTCTTCAGTAATAGATCGAATTGTTGCTCCACCTTTTCCAATTAAATCACGTATTTTTTCAGGATTTATTTTTAAAGTGGTTATACGTGGCGCATAAGGAGAAACTTCTATACGTGGCTCAGCTAAAGTTTCTTGCATGATACTTAATATATGAAGACGACCTTCTTTTGCTTGATTTAATGCAGCTTGCAAAATTTCCTCGGTAATACCCTCAATTTTAATATCCATTTGCAATGCTGTAACACCATCAACCGTACCTGCAACTTTAAAATCCATATCCCCCAAATGATCTTCATCACCTAAAATATCAGTTAATACTGCGAATTGCTCACCTTCTTTAATTAAGCCCATTGCAATACCCGCTACGTGTTTCTTTAAAGGGACGCCAGCATCCATTAAGGCTATACTCGCACCACAGACGGTTGCCATAGAACTGGAACCATTTGATTCGGTAATTTCAGAAACAACACGTAATACATAAGGAAAATCGGACTCGCTCGGTAATACCGCACGTAAAGCGCGTTTTGCTAAGTTGCCATGCCCGATTTCACGTCGTTTAGGGCTACCCATTTGTCCGGTTTCACCTACGCTATAGGGAGGAAAATTATAATGAAGCATAAATGTTTCTCGTCCTTCACCATCCAATGCCTCTACCGTTTGTGCATCTCTATCTGTACCTAAGGTAGTCACAACTAATGCTTGCGTTTCGCCTCTAGTAAATAAAGCTGAACCGTGAGTACGCGGTAAAAATCCTGGTAGAATAGTAATAGGACGAACGGTTCTCTTGTCACGCCCATCAATGCGTGTTTCACCCGATAAAATCCGACCACGTACTATTTTTTCTTCTAAATTTGCTAATAATATTTGAATAGCTTTAGTAGTAATTCCTTTTTCTTCATCTAACCACTGTGCAATAGCACTCTCTTGTATTTCTTCTAACCTCATTTTACGCGCAAACTTTTCTGGAACTTGGTAAGCTTCAATTAATGACGTTTCAACAGATTGGATCATTTCTTGCTCAACACTGACATCCAGTTCAGATGCCGGAGATTTTACATCCCAAGCCGGCTTGCCTGCTTCTGCCGCAAGCTCTTTTATAGCTTGAATGACGCCTTGCATTTGTTGATGTCCAAATAAAATAGCATTTAACATTATTTCTTCGGAAAGTTCAGCCGCTTGAGATTCCACCATTAATACCGCTTTTTCAGTAGCCGCAACGACCAAATCTAAATCTGATGTTTCAAGTTGTTTAAAGCTTGGATTTAAAATGTATTGTCCTTCCGAATAACCCACTCTTACTGCAGCTATTGGGCCTTTAAAAGGGAGACCTGATAAAGCTAAAGCAGCAGAAGCACCAATTAAAGCAGGTATATCTGCGTTAATATCTGGGTCTGAGGATAAAACAGTCGCAACAATTTGTACTTCATTATGAAAATCTTCTGGAAATAAAGGACGAATCGGTCTATCAATTAATCGCGAAGTTAATATTTCCTTTTCAGAAGGGCGGCCCTCCCGTTTAAAGTAACCACCGGGAATTCGCCCAGCTGCATAAGTTCGCTCTTGATATTGAACCGTCAATGGAAAAAAATCTCGTTCCTCACCTACTTGTCGTTTATTGCCCACTACAGTTACTAAAACAGTTGTACCGCCTAAGCTCACAACAACAGATGCTGTAGCTTGACGTGCAATTGCTCCAGTTTCTAAAATAATTTTTTGCAAACCAAACTGAACGACTTTCTTTATAGAATTAATTAAAGTTGACACGCTTACATTCCCTCAAAAAAAACAAATGGGCGAAAGTTACCGCCCATTGGTACAAATAAAATGTCTTCAACAATTGGTTGAAGAATATGAACTCTCTAAATCTAACCACGCAAGCCGAGCTGCTTAACTAGTGTTAAATAACCCTGCAAATTGACAGCTTTGAAATACTTCAATAATTTTCGACGTAAAGCTACTTTCTTTAATAAGCCTTGTCGTGAATGGTTATCCTTCTTGTGCACTTGAAAATGGCCGTTTAGCTGTTCGATTTCCCCAGATAATAACGCAATCTGAACCTCTGGGGATCCCGTATCACCCGGAGAGCGTTGATATTTAGCCAATATTTCATTTCTAGCCAACATAAAACCTTTTACCTCTTATAAATGAACCCGCTATTCTATGCACAATCCCTGCAACTGACAAGGAATATCTTCTCAGTTTACGCTTCCAATCATTAAATATCGATATCTGTCGTTAGCGAGTCTCACTTGTAAATCATCAGCAAAATGCTTACTTTTACCTAATAGTGCCTTTATCTTTAACCATTCAAAAGTTATTTAGAATATTCGATTTTCATATTAGTTTTTTAGGGTTAAAGTTTTTTTAAAGCTACAATTTCCTCTAAAATAACCAATCTCTTCCTGTGTGATTTTATCTTATTAACAAAAATTTATAGCTAACGCATAATCACATCATTATTTAGTATAAGTGCTGTGTCATGTTAGAATACCCACCCGCCGCTGAGGGTTAATTTAGGCTCGTTTGTCAGCGTTGGAAATTATCAGCATGGACAGGTAAAATTACCGCTAATTAATAAGTGAAAATGATATGAAAACTACTAGTAGCATGAGTAAAATTCTTAAAGGATTAATGGCTGAATTAGGAATTAATGAATCGGAACTAGCACGACGCACTGGTGTAGGCCAACCAGTAGTACATCGAATTTGCTCAGGAGAAACTGATAATCCTAAAGTCGCTACTTTAAGCCCGATTGCCAATTTTTTTGCTATCTCTATTAGTCAGCTCATTGGGGATGAACCCTTATCCGCCGATCGCATTCCTGGTACTTTTAATCCTGACGCTCAAGGCTGGCGTCAAATACCGTTGCTCACCTGGCCACAAGTGCTATATTGGCCTAATCTTCCTGAAAAATTAGCCCCTTTGCCGACCATTTCTACTGATATTAATATGAGCCAGCATGCTTATGCCGTTTCTGCTAGAGATACCACGATGGAACCTCGCTTTCCAGAAGGAACTATACTTCTTATAGACCCCGATCTAAAACCGAATAGTCTCGACTTTGCCATTATTCACATAGAAGGGCATGATTTACCTAATTTTAAACAAATTTTGATTGATGGGGGACATACTATTCTTAAACCTTTGAATACTGATTTCAAAACTTTGCTATTAGATAAACCTCATCGATTTCTAGGTGTAATGGTGCAATCAAGAATGGATTTTAAAAAGAAAAAATAAACTTCTTATAAAAAATCCATGACTTAGTATTTTTCATTACCGATGGGAATAACTAAAAATAAGCTGATTATGTACCCTTTTAAGACTCGGGTGCAAGTTATAAAACCCTTTAAAATCCGATATTTTACGCTAAAATGTTATTATCTAATCCTTAAAAAATATAGACATGAATCAAAAAAAACGTAGGGCTATTTTTCAGCGTTTTCATGCTTATAATCCCCATCCAACAACAGAATTAACTTACTCTTCACCTTTTGAACTATTAATTGCAGTAATTCTTTCTGCACAAGCAACCGATAAATCAGTTAATAAAGCAACCCAAATATTATTTACTAAAGCAAATTCACCTAAAAAAATAGCCTCATTGGGATTACCTGGTTTAAAAAAATATATAAAAACTATTGGTTTATATAATACTAAGGCAAAAAATATCATAAAAACCTGTAAAATTTTGCTGGAGCAATATCAAGGGAAAGTCCCTAATAACCGTGAAGCTCTGGAAAGTCTACCGGGTGTTGGACGTAAAACAGCTAATGTAATCCTTAATACTGTTTTTCATCAACCCACTATTGCCGTCGATACGCATATTTTTCGAGTATGTAATAGGACTGGTCTTGCCCCAGGAAAAACACCATTGGCCGTTGAAAAAATGCTACTAAAAGTCGTTCCTAAAATTTATTTAAAAAACGCTCATCATTGGCTAGTGTTACATGGGCGTTATATTTGTTTGGCCCGTAAACCCAAATGTCCTGAGTGTATCATTCAAGAGCTTTGTGAATACCCTCACAAAACCCTACTTAAATAATTAAAACGCTTAGATACTCTAATCAAATGGTCGAGCTCAAGAATTTATATTTAAAATTTCCTTTAAAATTTCCTCAACACCAAAATCACGTAAACTCTGCGCTGCTAAAAATCCAATTTTTTCTGCTTCAACTATAGATCCTTGTTTCTCAACTTTTATAAGTTTAGTCCCATCTAAATTTCCAACTAAAGCCTGTAGACTTAATTGACCATGACTCAGCATAGTCGCATAAGCCGCTATAGGCACTTGGCAACTGCCTCCTAATTCTCGGCTTAAAGCTCGTTCAGCTAACACACAATAATAGGTATCCGAATGAGTCAATTTAGAAATATAGGTCAAGCTTTCACCATCATCTACCCGGCATTCGATCCCTAAAGCGCCTTGGCCTGGCGCAGGTAAAAAGCAAGTGGTTTCTAAATACTCGCTGATACAATCGGTTTTTTTTAAACGAATAAGGCCCGCAGCAGCCAAAATTATTGCGTCGAATTCACCTGCTGCCAATTTATCGATACGAGTTCCTATATTTCCTCTTAATACACTCACTTGTAAATCAGGGCGCAAAGCCAATAATTGCGATTGACGACGTAAACTTGAAGTGCCCACACAAGACTCAGGTGACAACTGAGTTAATGCTTGATCAGATCTCGAAATCAATACATCGCGAGGATCATCACGTTTGCATATGGCACCTAATGTCAAACCTTCTTCTAAATCCATAGGCAGATCTTTCATAGAATGAACGGCTATATCTGCCTGGTAGTTAAGTAAAGCTCCTTCTAACTCCTTAACAAAAAGACCTTTACCACCTAGTTTACTTAAAGAACTATTTTGTTGCCTATCTCCTTCTGTAAGCAAAGGAAGTAGAGTGATTGTTAAAAATGGAAAAAGTTTTTCTAATTGTTCTTTAATGGTATTGGCTTGCCAATAGGCTAAAGGACTTTTTCGAGTAGCTATACGTAGAATTTTTTTTTTATTCAAAACTCACCTCAACTTTTTAAAAATTTTGCAGTTGAGTTTTGATAAGCTGATCTTTTCTTTCCCATAATTCGTTCAGTTTTTTCTGGAAGTATATTCGGTATTGCCGATCATTTTCGTAATCACCTAACCAATCTTTAGTAATAGGTATTGTCTCTATATCAATAATTATTTTTTGTATGTTTCCTGATAAAAAATCTAGTAAGCTCATTTGCTGGGGTGGATAAATAATCGTGACATTAAGAATTTTATGAAAGAAATCACCCAAAATAGCAAGACTAAAAGCCATACCTGCTGCTTTTGGACGTAATAAATACTGGTAAGGAGAGGCTTGTAAATCGTGTTTTCCTTGCGAAAACCGCGTGCCTTCAACAAAATTTGCCACAGTAGTTGGTATAGTCTTAAATTTAGCACTTGCTTTTTTAGTTTCTTCAATATCCTTATTTTTAAGTTCTGGATGTTTGGCTAGTCTCGCTTTGCTATATCGATGCATAAATGGGAAATCTAATAACCAGCATGCCCAACTTGCTATTGGCAAAGTCCAAAGTAATTCCTTTTTAAGAAAAAACTTCAAAGGTGGAATTTTACCGCTAAAAATATACTGCAAAATAAGTATATCTGCCCAGGACTGATGGTTAGAAATGAGTAAATACCATTCTTTAAAATGTAACTGATCTAATCCTTTTATCTCCCATTTAATGGGGGTTATCCATTTTAAAAAAAAATAATTACTGCGTAACCAAACCACATGTAAAGACTCCATTAATTTTTTGGTCAGTTGTCGCCATTTTTTTACAGGGATAATAAATCGTAATAAACCTACACTCGCTAATGGTATAAACCAGACAGTAAGAATAATGAGATATAAAGTCGCCGTGAGCCCTGCTCTTAAGAGCTTATATAAATGTTTCATAAATGTTTCGCACATTCCGATTAATTATGAGTGCGCATAAAAGAAAAGAGGCTTACAAATAATTAAAAAGAAGGTAAAGAATAAATTTTTACAAAAAGTAAATTAATACCTTTTTGAATTAATTTTACCTTATCTATCAAAAACTTAAATCTTATTAAATAATAAATTAGTACGATCGACTAAACTACGCCATATCCCACCCTTTGATAAATTTTCTAATGCAATGAGCGGCGCTGATGCAATAGGTTTATCATTTAATACGACATTGATTTGACCAATGATCTCTCCTTTTTTAATCGGTGCTTTTAAATGAGGAGCAAAAGTCATCGTCGTAGTAGGTTTTTTATTTGATCCTAGAGGAAGTGTTGCATAGAGCGCTTTTGCCAAACCCACTTTAATTTGAGGGCGTTGACCAAACCAAATTCTAATTGTAGCTAAATTTACCTCCGCATTATATAACTTACGTGATTCAAAAAAACGAAACCCATAAGTCAGTAATTTTTGACTATCTTGCGCGCGCATTTCATCCGAAGGCGCGCCCATAACGATAGTAATTAAACGCAAACCATTTTTTTGACCTGAAGCAGCCAAACAAAAACCTGCTTCATCGGTATGTCCCGTTTTAATGCCATCGACATCAGGATCACGCCATAATAAGCGATTGCGATTAGGTTGTTTAATCCCATTATAAGAAAACCATTTTTGTGAATACCATTTATAGTCTTCAGGGAAATCAAGAATTAATGCTCGGGCTAAAATTGACATATCACGTGCAGTGGAATAATGATTAGGATCCGGTAACCCATCGACATCAACAAAATGTGTATTTTTCATTCCCAGTCTTGCCGCTTGCTGATTCATTAAATTAACAAAAGCCTCCTGGCTTCCAGCGACATACTCTGCCATAGCGACGCAGGCATCATTACCCGAATCAACTATCATTCCTTGCATCAAATCTTGCACACTAACCTTATCACCGACCTTGACAAACATTTTAGAACCGCCTGTTTTCCAAGCTGCTTCACTAATAGTGACTAAATCAGTAGGATGTATTTGACCTTGCTGCAAAGCCATAGACACTACATACGATGTCATCATTTTGGTTAAGCTGGCCGGCGCCACCCGCTCATCAATATTTTCACTTGCTAGAATTTTACCGCTATAGGCATCCATCAATAGGTAAGCCTTAGCATTTACGCTAGGTGCTATCGGTGTCAATGTGGGTTGAGCCGCTGCGGGAGCTGTTATAGGGATCACTGGATCAGCTTTACATACTGAACCCAACAGCCCTGCCACTAAAAATAATAAAGTAAAACATAGTGAATATCGCTTAAACATGATGTAAACGCCTTATACAATTTAGAATTAATGCGGTTTCGGTTATATACTAATATTAGCTTTTAATATAAGTCCAGATAAAAAGAGTATGCAAGTCATTTTAATGGTTTAATAATATACTGCAAATACTTGATTATTTACAGGATAATACCGTTTATTACCCCCATACTTTACGAGTGTAATTTTCATTCTAAACTTTATTTTCATTCTACTTTAAGATAAAGTACTTTTGGGTTTCCTATAAGGAAAAATTTATCCTCAATAAAAAATTTGTAGGAAAAAATATAAGGCCATGAGTAAACCCTATCTGAAAATATCAGAATCTGCTAATTCTTTTTTCCAAAATGCCGTACTCAGTACTATCTTTGTATTTAAATCAAACATTTACCAAATAGGTTCAATATTTGAAAAAACTCTTGCCCCAATTTTATTTCCACTTGTTATTGTACCTGATGCTATAGGCAGTTTGTTTGCAATATATCATTTCGTCCGCGCTAAAAATAAGAATTTAGGTAAAACCTTTGACTTAATTCATGCTCCAATTAAAGGCGTATTAGTTTTCACTGCCATTTTTGCTGGGCTTAGTCTAATTTCTGTACAAAGTTTATTTCTGACTGCGGTTGGCTCCAGTGTCATTTACCATCTTGGCTTATCGATTTTTCATGTCTATCATTGGTTTAAATCAGAAAAAAATTCTCCCGCTAACGCATTGCATAGAAATCATACTATCAATAATTTTATTGCAACTACTATAGCGGGAATAGTCATTGCGGGTATTATTTTAACAATGGTAATAGCCCCCTACTTAGCTGCTACTATTTTAGCAGTAGCAGGTATAACAATAGCTAGCATGCTCATGCTAACGACTGCTTTTGCAATTTTTAGGAACTTTAAAAATCCTCCGCTCTATCCAACCATCAACCCAATCCTAGCGGATGAAAACTCTGGAACGTTTGGCGATTCAGCTTCATTAACTTTCACCTTATCTGATGCAATAGTATCGTCTTCCCAACAAACACAAAATTCTAACTATTATCATCGCAAATTTCGTTCTGAAAAATCATTTAATAACCAACAGGAAAATAGAGTTTATCTTCTTGAAGAAATTGAAAATAAAATCCAAAGTCTTAATTATCAAATAAAAAGTTCTAAAACTAACTTTTTTAAATGTATTTGGTCAGAAAAATCAAAACGTACGATTAAACTAGGTTATCTTGAATCCCTCAAAAAAGAATTAGATGCGGATGATCATGGACTAAGAAAAAACCAACCTAATCCTTCAAATAAAGCATTTCAATCCTTTTTCAAAGCGGTAGGAGATGTCGAAGATATTGGCCAAGCTATAGAACTTTTTTTTCAAAAATACTATCCAAGCTAATTTGTAAGTCTTTTGATTACAAATGGATCGCGCGCTTCCGTTCCACCTAAAAATAGCTATTTTTCCTGAAAAAATCATTAAAATCATTAAAAATAATGTTTTATATGCCATTTTAACGCCTACTTCCTTTACTTATGGACTTATATTAGGTATTTAATTAAACCTAATATGATAAGAAAAATAAAATTGGCTATAGCTGGTTTCGCTATTTTAAACATCCTTTGTGCTTCTTCTGGATATGCAGCATATCCTCACGTGGCTTACCAAATACAGGGCTTAAATCAAGACCTTATGAGCCCTGTTCAACATCGGCTTGATCGAAGCTTACAGACTTTAACACAGCCTTCAACTGAAGATATCCAGTTCTGGTATCGACAGTCTATCTCAAACATCAAACAAACCTTGGAAGCCTATGGTTATTTCAAACCCTCTATTAAGCATACATTTAAAAAAATTGATTCAAGCTGGGACGCTAGTTATCAAATTTCTGTCGGTCCTCCATTAAAAATTACTACTTTACAAGTTTCAGTCGAAGATGAAGAAGCAAAACAAGACCCAAAAATAACAAAATTAATTGATGACTTTCCACTGCATGTAGGTGATGTTTTTCAAAGTGAAGCCTATGAAAATGCCAAGCAAAAATTACTCGCTAAGCTTGTTGCCAAAGGCTATCTTTCTGCCTATTTTTCTAAACATACTATTTTAATTAATCGTCAAGCTTATACAGCTAAGCTCATTCTGACTTTAAATACGGGACCACGTTACTATTTCGGCCCTATCACTTTCCAACAATCCATACTTAACAATAGTTTATTAGAGCGTTACATTCCTTTTAAGCGGGGCGGCACCCCTTATTCTTCAATCCAACTTTTAAAACTACAAGATAATTTAAACAAAAGCGGATATTTTCAAAACGTATCGATTCGTGATTCTCAGATAAGCAAACTAAATAAAAATTTGCCCGTTACTTTTATATTGACGCCACGTCCATCCCAACAATATACAGCAGGAATAGGCTATGGAACAGATGTGGGTATGCGTGGAACCTTAGGCTGGGAATCTCGTTACCTAAACAGGGAAGGCCACCGCTTAAGTATTTTTAGCCAATTATCTAAAATACAAAAGAGCCTACAAACAACTTATACCATTCCTGGAAAACATCCCAATACTGATAATTATAATATTAATTTTGCTATCGTCAGAAAAAAACTAACTCAAGTAACGACTACCACACAACAATTAGGAATAGGTAGCATGAATAAATGGAAAGGCTGGCAACGTAATTTATTTTTAAATTATCAAATTGAACGTTTTCATTACCTTAATCGGCCAATGACTAACTCGCGTCTATTAACTCCAGGTATAAATTTATCCTACAGTAAATTTGATAATCCGCTTTTTGCACGGCATGGCTATCAGTTAAATTTTAGATTACAAGGTGCCGATCAAAATTTATTATCCAATACAAGCTTTTTACAAACAGAATTACAAGGAAAATACATATTAAGTTGGAATGATAACAGTCGATTCCTGTTTCGTAGTGACATCGGCTATACAGTAGCCTCTAATTTAGCCAACTTTCCTCCCTCGTTGCTTTTTTATGCGGGAGGAAGCCAAAGTGTTCGTGGTTATGCCTATGAATCCCTTGGCCCCGGACGTTATTTAATGACCGGTAGTGTGGAGTATCAACACCGACTTATCAATAATTTTTATGGTGCTATTTTCTTTGATGCTGGGAATGCCGTTAATAATTTCCCCGTGCACTTGCAAAAAGGGTCAGGTCTTGGCTTAGTTTGGGCATCCCCCTTAGGACCTATGGAAGCTACGGTAGGTAAAGCCTTGGATCTTCCTGGGCACCCCATAAGATTCCAATTTACGATGGGGTTTGATTTCTTATGATAAACAGCAAGAAATTATCTTGGGTTAAATGGTTGCTTAGAAGTTTATTAATCGGTGTTTTTTTATTAAGTAGCTATATCGTTCTAAACACAGAAAGAGGCTTAGAAACAGTCATATTAGTCGGAAAACAATTCTTGCCAGGTCAGCTAAAAATAAATGTTATACATGGCCGGCTGTTAGGTCCCATTCAGCTGAAAGAATTAAATTATCAAAATAGTAAAATTAACCTGTCTATTTCTGAGATAAAGTGGGAGGGTCATTGGCGCAATTTATTACAAGGAAAATTAAATTTAGGGCCAATATTTATTGATAAATTAAATCTTTTTATAAAACAGAAATCTAGTCAAAAAAAATCAAAAACTTATCGGAAAAAAGCCTTTCAAATTCCAAAAATTTTTCATTTTTTAAACTTTGATTCTGTTGTTATTCATCAAATGAATATTCAAGCCGACAACATACGCTTAGAATTAAAAGGCTCCATTCAATCGCAATGGCACATTAATTGGCAGTTAACTATTAAGAAACCGACAAGCTCTATTCCCAATTTACAAGGTAAAGTAGTTTTGCAAGGGTCAATAAGCGGAATATTTCAGCAGCCTGAATTTAACCTAATTCTTGAAAAAACAAATCTGAAGTGGAGAGAATGGCAATTCAAACAAATTCAAGCCGCATTAAATATAGATACTAAAAGCAACAAATGGCTTTTTAATTTAGCGACTACTCAGCTCAATAATAAAACCTTTAATCTTGCACCACTACAATTAAAATTATCTGGATCTTTAGCACCATTCTCTCTACAAGGAAATTTATCTGAATTTAAATTAAAGAGATTATTTCAAGACGGACAACTTACCAAGATAATAATCCCTAATACACAAATTAACAGTTACCTATCAAAATATGGATTAGAAACATCGCTCCAAACCTTTAAAGGAAATAGAAATCAATTATTTGCTTACTTATTACTATCCAATTATCAAGCACACTCATGGTTAAAATCGAAACAACCCATACATGCTAGCATTGATTTAAACTTCAAAGATTTAAATTTTCTGACACAATTATTTCCTAAGCTTAAAAATAATAAAGGGAGCTTTAATGCCCAATTAAAAATTTCAGGCTTATTGAATAAGCCTCTATTTAATCTAACCGTTAATTTACAACAAGCTAGTACTTATATTCCTGTTTTAGGCCTTAATTTAAAAAATATAAAATATCAGTTGCATACCGATAAAAATATTTTGCTCGGCAGTGGGCAAATTGACTCCGGAAAAGGATCCTTAAAATTCCATACTTCAACAAATTTATTAACACGTAATTTACCAACATTAATAGATCTTCAAGGAAAAGATGTCACTATTATTAATAATCCAGAATATCAAATTACCGCTTCTCCAAAATTAAAAATTAAAGTAAATACTCAACAAATTGAAACTGATGGTTATATTGTATTTCCAAAAGCTAGAATGAAAATTAATCCTAAAAATAATAATTTAATTGAATTATCTAACGATATAGAGTTTGTAGGAAAAAAGAAACAAGCTTTAATTTTACCATTTTCTTTAAAAAGTAAAATTAAAATAGAAGCAGGTAAAGATATTCTGTTGCAATATCAAGGGCTTAACACTAAATTAAAAGGTTCACTTACGATAATACAAGATTCGGATCATCCTGTATTAGCAACAGGGCAACTAAACCTTTTTTCCGGAGAATATAGTTATTATGGTCAAAGCTTAAAATTAAAACCTAGTTCTTCATTAAATTTTGCTAATACTCCCATTAATAATCCTACCATTAACATTACAGCTAGTCGAAATATTTTAATCTTGCCTGTACTATCTACTCCTGATATCTCTAATGAAGTTAAATCTAAACTTGGCTCTAACAATTTTATTCAATCCGCACTATTTTCTTCTCAATCTATGCCTATATCAGTAAATATAGGACTTTATGTGAGAGGAACATTACAAAACCCTTATATTATTTTATTTTCGAATCCTTCTAATATCATTAAATCGCAATTAGATATGCTTTCTTATTTAATTACCGGCCAGCCCAGTAATCAGTTAAGCGCAGCAAGTACACAATTATTATTAAACGCTGCTACCAATTTAGGAAGTGAAAAAAATAATATTGGTCAACTTATTAGTAAAGTTCAACAGAAAATGGGTTTAGATCAATTGACTATTGGAAGCAAACCGATTTTTGATCCGACTACAAATAGATTACAACAAAATACTTCGTTAATAGTTGGAAAAAATCTTTCGCCAAAACTTAATATCTCTTATAGTCTAGGTTTGCTGGATCAGATCAGTATTTTAGAAATAAACTACCTTTTAAATAAAAATTTTTCCTTACAAACCACCAGTAGCAACTTTGCTAATGGCTTAGACTTATTCTATAAATTGGAAAAAAATTAATGATCATATAGGTTCTATTGATTACATGAAAAGTATATTAACTTTTCAATAATAATTTGTATTCCATTAATCTGCTTGAGCTGGCTTAACTGATTTTTTAACTGATCCAAATTTTCATAGCTTTCAGACAAAGTCTTGAATAGTTTCTCGTCTGAAAATTCTTCGCCGTAGATAACCTTACTTAGACCTAGGTAAGCAAAATATTTTGCATTATCAATTTGATCTCCTCGGCTCGCTTTTTTTGATAAAGGTAACAAAATATGTGGCTTGTTTAAGGCTAATAACTCATAAATAGAAGTTGCACCTGCTCGACTAATCACTAAATCTGCACTTGCTAGAACATCAGCAAATTCATCTTGTAGATATTCGAACTGTTTATAATTTTTTATTCCTTCAAACGCAGGATTGGACTTATTTTTACCGCAAATATGAATGACTTGGAATTTTTTCGTTAGCGGTTCTATTAGACGATGTATGGATTCGTTCACAATAGTCGAACCTAAACCACCCGCCATAATTAATAACACCGGTTTCTGTTGATCGGTAAAACCACAAAACTTTAAACCCTTTTCAGGATTTCCATGTTTCAGAAAATCTCGAATAGGCATGCCTGTCAATAATACTTTACTTTTATTCTTAAAATACTTAGCAGTTTCAGGAAATGTAATACAAATCAATTTTGCAAAAGGAAAGCTAAGACGATTGGCTAAACCAGGGGTTAAATCAGATTCGTGAATCACAACTGGAATTCCATTTAATTTAGCTGAGATAACGATAGGCAAAGCAACAAAACCACCTTTGGAAAAAATAACATTGGGTTTAATTTTTCGGCAAATTAGGAAGCTTTGTATAACACCTACCACTAGCTGAAAAGGAGTTAATAAGTTTTTCCATGTCCAATATCGATGCAACTTACCCACCGTAATAGCATAGTAAGGAATGTTTAAGGATTTAATAAGTGAGTGCTCTATGCCTTTTTTAGAACCCACATAAAAAATATCTATACCCTTATTTCTTAACGCGGATATTAACGGTAAACTGGGTGTAACATGCCCTGATGAGCCGCCACCAGTAAAAATAATTTTAATTTTTTTTGTCATACACGAGCTTAAACCGCTGGATTGGAATTTAGCTCTAATTTACCTTCTAGGTGCACATCATGAGAGGCTTCTGGGGGTAAAATACCTTCGCCAGCAAAGCGCTCCCATAAGCTAAATAAAAACTGCGAACGAACACCCGAGCGTGAGCTAATATGATTAAGATCAACATAATATTCAACTTTAAATTCTAACAAAATTTTATCAATCTCTTTAAAATAAACCTCTGGCTTAGGATTTGTTAAAATTTTTGGTATCGTTGCCAACACTTCTAAAATAATATCTTTTATTCGTTGTGGATTATCCTTTCGATTGGTTTTTATAGTAACTAAAGCACGTACTACGCTATCACGATGTGTCCAATTAATAAAATTTTTACTGAAAATATCCGCATTAGGAACTAATAATTCTTGACGATCATCGGTTGTTACAGTAATCGAACGAGCTCCAATATGTGAAACTTGTCCATCATAGTTACCCACTGTCACCCAATCTCCCACCTTAACAGGCCTTTCAAGTAGTAAAAAAATTCCGGTAAAGAAATTATTAAATAAGTCCCTTAACCCTAATCCCACACCCAAGGAAAAAAGACCTAAAATTACAGAAATATTCCCCCAATTTAAACCTAAAATATTTAATCCAATCGTAATTCCAATAGCAATGAGCGTGTAGTGGGTGAAAATTGCCAAACTATTGCGTAAACCTAAATCCTTGGTATGTGAAAACAGCCAACGATAAGCAAACTCTCGAGACCAATGAGCTATCCAAATTAAAATCACCACTAATATCGCTAACTGTACTATCGTTAAGCCTGTTACCGTTGCGGTACTAGCTATTACAAATAATTTCATAGAGAGTAATTTTGCAAGGCTAGTATTCAACAACGGAACACGATCGCCCCAGCCATAAAGTTCAAATAAGCCCATTATTGATAAAATCAATAATGATAATTTTAAAATTTGATGGAATGGTTTTAATAAGGATTGGCTCCATAACCAACCATTTCTGAAATGGCGAATACATTGTTCAGAAGCCCAACGAACTAACTCATCTAAAAGACCTCTAAGCAATAAATAAGCTGTCAAAGCCACTAAAAATAAACCTTGGTAATGTGCAATAGCCCAAGCCAGTTCCACATAGCCTACTAACCCTATTAAGGCATTGGTTAATAAACTGAATGGGATTAAAAAGCTTAACCAGCGAATAACCCTTTTTAAATAAGCATGTTTGTTTTCTATGTAAGGTTCTAGCAAGGTGGGAACAACTTCCCAACTTTTCATCAATACTAAAGCCACGATAAGCAAAAACAACATAAATAAACGACCAAATAAATCTTGAACTTCATAATTGACAGGTAGTTGGTTAACCAAAATAGTCGCTAACGTCACTATGCCACCGATCAATAAGGTTGTTCGCAAGCGATAATAAAGTTTGACATCATGACCACTTTCATCCGTAGTATTTTCAAGTAATAAAATATGAGCGAGCTGAATAACTATACTAAATATCAAACAAACAACACTCATACTAATAATCAAAGAAAATAATTTGATAGGTATATTTAATAAAAACAATAGTCCAATTAATCCTGCTAATAACATAATTCCAGATAAATGACGCTGCAGCAATTGCAACACCACTATCACTGTTTGTGCTGAAAAAAAACCTCGGCTGCGTTGCTGTAAACGTACTCTATCCACAGCTAAAAATCGTCTTAGTTTTAACCAAGTAGCAAACCATATCAGCATACCAAAAAAAACAATTAACCATTGCCAGCTGGATACTAACTCCAACTTGTTAAAAACAGGTTCATAAAGCCCTGCTAATTTATCTATAGTCAGTGTAGGAATTTGAATAATGGTTTCTCCCAAACCAATCCAAGCATTCAAATTCCAGCCTGGCAAAGCTTGTCTATTGGCAAGTTGAAGTTTTAATTGTTTTGCTATAAGAATTTGTTGAGCATCCGCTTCTTTGGCCAATTGTTGCATTTTTATAAACAAATTTTGATAGCCGATCATAATTTCTTTTAATGGAGCTATTTTTAGCTGAGCATGTGCAAAATTAGGCACTCCTTCTTGCAGATCTTTATTGATTAAGATCCAATAATTTTTTAAAAATTTGATTTTATTGTGAAATAAGTCAATTGAAGTATTGATTTGCTCACTTAGATTTTCAATTTGATGCTGCAAATTACTAAGCGTACTTAATGATAATTTTTGATTAAATGCGGAAGCTAGATCTTGTAATTTATTAGATATTTTTTCCGTATTTAGTTCAGTCTCGAGTAAATTATTTTTTTCTTCTGCTTCAAATATATTAAACTCTATTTGATCGTAAGAATAATTATTGATAAACCCTGTTACTTCGGCTTTTTTTAATTCTTCATTCCATTGATTTAGACGTTGCATCCATTTTTGTTGATCTTGTTGTAAACGCACAGCTAACACATCTAGGGATTCTTGCCGATGAGCTTGTTGCTGTAATTGATAGTTTCTCTGTAAATTTTGTCGCCATTCTTCAGCAAAATTAATAGTTTGTTGTACCGTATCACGCGAACGTTGTAAAACCTTAATACGCTTTTGCTGTAAATTGAATAAATTTCTTCGTTCTTGTAAAATTTGTTGTAGTTGTGTCTGTTGTTGCTGAACTTCTTGGGAAATAGATAAACCCGGAGGTATTGAAACTTCCCATTGCTCAGGTGCATTTCGAATAGAGTCTTGAATTAAATCGGTGGATTGTTGGGTTGTTTTTAGACTTAAGCTGATACTTTCCAGATCAGCCTTTGCCATAGCAATCATTAAATCAAGATGCTCAAGGGATTGTTTGCTAATGATGGGTGATGCTATTTTTTGCTCATTACGCCACCCCTGAAATTTCTTTTTCAGTAAATCACTACGTGTCTGCTCAGCAACTAATTGTTGTTGAGTTAAACTCACTAAAGGAGATTCATTAAGCTCAGCATAAGCTGGAGAATAAAAACCTCCCAATAAAATAAATAATAAAACAAATAGTTTGTACAAACTATGCCTCAGGGTAAAGGTAAAGGTTGCTTTCCGTTTATAACGCCTATATTGGAGGAAGAACGCCATTTCATCCATACATATACAGGGGCACTACTCAATAATAACAATGTCCCATAAAATACAGTTTCTTTACCGGAACCTATGATAACCCAAAAGGAATAGATTCCAGCTAAAACTGCAATAATCACTGAACCAAATAATTTTCTACCTTTTTTAAAAAGCCCAGGATATTTTAAAAAAATAACTAACTCAGACATCGTAGTTAAAAAATAAGGAATCAGCGAGGCTAAAGTTGCTAATAAGATAATAATTGTAAATTGTTTAACCAAACTGTGATTTAGAGTCATCAATAATAGTAAGCTAATTAAAACACTAGAAATTATTAAACCAACAACTGGCGTTCCATTTTCTGATTTTTTTAAAAAAATACTAGGAAAAAGTTTATCTTGTGCTGCAGCTAATGGAATTTGACCTTGAAGTAAAATCCAACCATTTAAGGCACCTACACAAGAAATAACTGCCCCAATAGCAACTACAGTGCTCCCTATAGGTCCAAATATCACTCTTGCTGCATCAGCATAAGGAGCATTAGAATGCGCAAGTTCCGTTAACGGCATAACCCCCATCACTGTAATACTACTCAATATATAAACAACTGTCGCTATAATGACTCCCAAAATAGTCGCTTTAGGAATAGTATGATTAGGATTATCTACATGGTCCGCAGGTACGGAAGCTGATTCTAAACCAATAAAAGACCATAAAGTTAAAGTCGCTGCCCCACTAAATGCACTTAAGTTAGATTTACCGGATAAATTGAATGCGCTCAAAAAATGAGGATGAATATAAAAAATACCAACAAATGCAATAAGTAATAATGGGATCAATTTTAAAATAGTTGTCAATAACTGAAAAATACCCGCATGCCGAACACCTAGAATATTGATAAATGTCATTAACCAAACCAAACTAATACTAACCAAACAAGACCATAGCGCATTTTTAGCTAATAGTGGCCAAAAAAAGCTTAAATACCCTGTTAAAGCAACGACTATAGCCGCATTGCCTACCCAAAGTGCAATCCAGTAATTATAAGCCATTTGAAATCCAACAAAATCACCAAATGCTTCTCGACAATAAGCGTAAGGCCCTCCTATGAGTGGCATCACATTAGCTAGCTTAGCAAAGACTAATGCTATTAACAAAGCGCCCGCCGCTGTAGCGATCCAAGAGAGCAAACTAATACTTCCGTAAGCGGCTAAGGAGGCTGGTAATAAGAAAATCCCTGAACCTATCATATTACCTGTAACTAGCGCAGTTAACATCCACAGCCCTAATTTTTGTTGCTTCATCTTTTTGGACATTTTGAATCTAACCTCTGAGTTTTGCGCAGAATAAAACGCTGTGCCATTATACCCATCTCATATCTTAATGCGAAAAGTTTTATGTCAAAAATTCCTGGCCTTTATGTCGTTGCTACACCGATAGGCAATCTAGAAGACTTTAGCACGAGAGCAATAGAAATTTTACAAACTGTTGATCAAATTGCTGCCGAAGATACTCGCCATAGTCAAAAATTACTTAAGTATTTTGGCATTACTACACCGTTAATTTCATTACATGAACATAACGAAACGATTTCCAGCAAAATTCTTTTAAATTGCCTAAAAAAAAATCGATCCATTGCCTTAATTAGTGATGCGGGAACTCCTCTGATTAATGATCCGGGTTATCGTTTAGTTAAATTAGCCCACCAACATGGAATTCCCGTTATTCCTATCCCTGGTCCTTGTGCTTTAATCACTGCTTTATGTGCTTCGGGTTTACCGTGTGATAGATTTATTTTTGAAGGGTTCCTACCTGGAAAAAATAGTGCCCGACTAAAAAAGTTACAGGAATTCTTGTATGAAACACGGACAATTATTTTTTATGAAGCGCCACATCGTATTTTAGAGTTGATAGATGATATGCTTGCTGTATTTGGACCCAAACGTTACGTTGTATTGGCTAGAGAGCTAACAAAAGCTTTTGAAACTATTCATGGGGATAATTTAGAAAAATTGAACATTTGGCTAAACTCAGATAAAAATCAACAAAAAGGAGAATTCGTCATCCTAGTCGAAGGAGCCGAATATCTAAGCCCCTATGAAATAGATAGGCAGCGAATTTTAGGAATTTTATTAGCTGAATTGCCGATTAAACAAGCTACATCACTTGCTGCTAAAATAACTCACGCGAAAAAAAATAAATTATACGCATTGGCGTTGGCTATAACGGATAAATCACATGAATGATAATACTTTTGCAACCTTTCAACGAGGAAGTACTGAAATACTTGTTGCTGATGAATTAAAACATAAATTAAAAGAAAATAGGCCTTTACGCATCAAAGCAGGCTTTGACCCAACAGCTCCTGATCTACATCTAGGTCATACTGTACTTATCAACAAACTTCGCCAATTACAAGATTTAGGTCATGAAATTGATATTATCATAGGTGACTTTACTGCACTTATTGGCGATCCATCTGGTAAAAATGTGACTCGCCCTCCTTTAAGCGTCAATGAAGTTGCCGCCAATACCAAAACTTATCAACAACAATTTGATAAAATATTAGATCCTAAAAAAACTAACTTACAATTTAATTCAGCATGGTTAGGAAGATTATCAGTTACTGACCTGATTAAATTAGCCTCCTCCTACACGGTTGCCAGAATGCTAGAAAGAGATGATTTTCATCAGCGTTATCGCCAACATCAATCTATTGCAATCCATGAGTTTTTATATCCTTTACTTCAGGGTTATGATTCTGTCGCATTAAAAACTGATATGGAATGTGGTGGTAATGATCAAAAATTTAATTTATTGCTAGGAAGAGAATTACAAAAACATTTTAAGCAAACCCCACAAGTAATTTTAACCATGCCTTTGTTAGAAGGTTTAGATGGGGTACAAAAAATGTCTAAATCACTAAATAATTATATTGCTATCGATGAGCCGGCAAACGATATGTTTGGAAAAATTATGTCGATTTCTGACGAGTTGATGTGGCGCTATTTTGAGCTACTTTCATTCAAAAAATCTTTATATGACATTAAATCGATGCAGCAAGATACTACAGAGGGCATAGCCAACCCACGTGATTTTAAAATTGAGTTGGCCTTAGAAATTATTGAGCGTTTTCATACTAAAGCGGATGCTGAAAAAGCATTACAGGAATTTCAACATCGGTTTAGAGATGGCGCCATCCCCTCAGAAATTAAAAAACTGAGTATAAGCATCCCTGGTGAGAATTTATCGATTGCCAACTTATTAAAGCAGGCAGGTTTAGTAACTAGTACCTCAGAAGCATTGCGTTCAATTGATGCAGGGGCAGTTAAAATTGATTCACTAAAAATTGAAGATAAGAAACTGTTAATTAAACCCGGTACAACTCATATTTATCAAGTTGGAAAAAGACGCTTTGCTAAAGTCACTATTAATAAAAAAAACTAGCCTCGACTTGCGCCAGCGGATTCTAGGCGCTGTAGGTAGCGCTTCCAATATTCATCATGATGCTTAGATAATTCATAGAGTGTTTCCCAACTATAGATTCCTGACTGATGATTATCATCAAAAAATAATCTGATAGCATAATGACCAACTGATTCTATTTTAATGATATTCACATTTTTTTTGCCGCTAACTAATTTTCCTTCGCTATGGCCATGTCCTTTAACTTCCGCAGAAGGAGAAAAAACTCTTAAATATTCGCAGGATAAACAAAACTTTTCTTCATTATCAAACAGAATTTCCAATATTCGTGTTTTCTGTAGAAGTTTTATCTCACTAGGAGTAGGAACCATGTTATAAAATAAAATGACTGGTATCTTGATCTTGCGCTAAGGGTGTTAGATGTTTATCGACATACTTAACGTCAATGTTTACGTTTTTATCCGTATAATCTGTTGCTTCAAAAGATATTTCTTCCAGCAATCGCTCCATCACAGTATATAAACGACGTGCGCCAATATTCTCGGTTTTTTCATTGAGATCATAAGCAATTTCAGCGATACGTTGAATAGCAAGTTTATCAAAGTTTAATACAAGTTCTTCCGTACCTAGCAAAGCCTGATACTGTACAATTAAAGACGCTTGCGGCTCGATTAAAATACGTTCAAAATCTTTGGCTGTTAGCGCCTTTAATTCCACTCGAATCGGCAAACGACCTTGTAATTCAGGGACTAAATCCGACGGCTTTGACAAATGAAAAGCACCCGCAGCAATGAATAAAATATGATCTGTTCGGACCATGCCATATTTTGTAGAAACAGTACAACCCTCAATTAAAGGCAATAAATCCCGTTGCACTCCCTCGCGAGAAACATCAGCACCACTTGTTTCTCCTCGACGACATACCTTATCAATTTCATCGATAAACACTATCCCATATTGCTCAACCCACTCTATGGCTTTACGTTTCAAATCTTCTTCATCAAGTAATTTCCCTGCTTCTTCTTTTTGTATTACTACTAATGCATCTTTTACCTTCATACGACGAGTACGGGTACGTGCTGTACCAATATTTTGCAACATATTTTGCAGTTGGTTAGTCATATCTTCCATACCTGGAGGACCCATGATCTCGACTCCCGCTGGTAAAGCGGCTAACTCTACATCGATTTCTTTATCATCCAAAAGTCCCGCCCGCAATTGCTTACGAAAAACATTTCTTGCTATCGATTTTTCTTTATTTTTAAGCTCATCTGCCGCTTCGGTTTTGGTCTGTGGGCGTGAAGGAGGAACAAAGCTATCAATAATTTTACTCTCTGCAGCTTCTAAGACCTGAGGCTGAAGGTGAGTAATTTCTTCTTCACGCAGAGATTTAAATGCAGAATCCACTAAATCTCTAGGAATAGAATCAACATCCCGTCCAATATAACCTACCTCAGTAAACTTTGTAGCTTCTATTTTTAAAAAGGGGCAACCGGTAATTTTAGCCGCGCGCCGACCAATTTCAGTTTTACCTACACCGGAAGGACCAATCATGAGTATATTTTTGGGCGTCACCTCATCTCTTAATTCTAGTTCAAGTAACATACGACGTTTACGATTACGTAAGGCGATTGCAATCGCTCTTTTAGCTTCATTTTGCCCTATGATAAAACGATCGAGTTCTTGCACTATTTGTTTAGGAGTCAAATCAATTTTACTTAAATAATCTACGCCCGTAGGCAAATTCGCATCATTGTTGACTTCATTTGTATCTTCAGAAAAATTAGCATCCATCATGGTTAGCTCAGAAACTTGATTGGTTTCATCAGAAGGTATATCAATTAAATCGAACGAGTTAGTTTTCATTATTTAAAATAAGTAATTAGTTTAGATAGAGATTATTATTTTTTAGTGTTCACAGAATCAATTTCTTCAATCGTACGTTGGTGGTTTGTAAAAACACAGATGTCCGCTGCGATAATTAAACTTTTTTCAACAATACTACGGGCACTTAATTTAGTATTTTGAAATAATGCTAATGCGGCTGACTGTGCATAAGCTCCACCCGAACCTATGGCAATTAAATCATGTTCTGGCTCAATTACATCGCCATTTCCACTTAACATAAAAGACTTTTCTTTATCAGCAACTGCAAGCATTGCTTCTAACCGACGTAAAACTCGATCAGAGCGCCAATCCTTTGCAAGTTCAACTGAAGCCCGATCTAGTCGCCCATTACATTCCTTTAGTTTATTTTCAAACCGTTCTATTAGTGTAAACGCGTCTGCGGTAGCTCCTGCAAATCCAACTAATACTTGACCATCGTATAATTTACGTACCTTGCGCGCGTTTCCCTTTAAAACAATCGCATTACCCAAAGTCACTTGGCCATCTCCACCAATAACAACTTTATCGTTACGCCGAACTAACAGTATTGTTGTACCATGTAATGATTGCACTATTTACCCTTTTTAAAATTTTATAGGCTATTTAAACTATCACTATGGTGACTTATTTAATATTTTCAAGGGTCCACAAGGACCCAAACGAATGTAATTTTCCTCTTTATGAAGTGATTTTAACCAAAATAGCTGCTAAACCGGCTGCATTTAAACGTTTTTTTTCCTGTGTAAGCTGATTTAAGTCTGAAGGACCCATAAAGATCTGATACACAGGCTTTCCATTAAATAAATTAACTTTTTTTTGCACAGGAAACCCTTTCAGCAAAGCCTGAGCTTGTAATTGTTCTGCACGAGCTCGCTCTGTAAAATTGCCTAAGACAAGAACATAAGCTTCATGATTCAATTGCCCCATTTCTTCTTCTAACTGTTTTTTAGCCTCAGCTATAGCCACTTGTTCTGGCGTTGGGCTGAGCATTGCATCGATAGGCCTCTGTCCTAAAGAAGCGTGAATAGAGGCTATATTATTCGACAAAGGCATTTCCTTCATCGCAGAATCAACATGGGATGATAAATTCAAATTTTCTTGAGGTAATATATTATAGAAGTCAAATTTTGGTTCTGGTGATTGAGGAGTAGGTACTTTAATGTTTTTGTTCTTGCTTATTTTTTCAGCTGGCTGAATAGATTTTCCTTTATGAATAGGTTTGAGAAAAAATAAACCTAAAATAAATAAGCCGATTGAAATTCCTAGCATCAACCAAAGCGAACGATTATTTTTACGTCTAGGGGTCAAATATTTATATTTTATATATTTCTTTGCATAATCTTTAGCCATTACATTACTTCCAAAGTTTCTACGCCTAATAGATTTAAGCCATTTTTAATTACTTGTGCAATTGCTGCAATTAAATTTAATCGTGCATTTCGCAAATTATCATCCTCTATCAGAAAAACAAATGAATTATAATAAACATGAAAGAGTTGCGCTAAATCTCTTAAGAAATGCGCAATAATATGTGGTTCATAAGTAATAGCTGCCAATTCTAATATTTCAGGATATCGATTCAACAAAACTAACAAATCCTGTTCTTGTGGTTCCTTTAATTCTTTAAGCACATTCATCCCTAAAGATTTTTCCCAAACCTTTTGTTTCGCAACCAGTTGACGCATGACACTACTTATTCGCGCATAGGCATATTGTACATAATAGACGGGATTCGCGTTCGATTGCTCCTTAGCAAGCTCAAGATCAAAGTCCATATGCTGATCGGCACGTCGTAGGACATAAAAAAACCGCGTTGCATCAGTACCTACTTCTTCTCTAAGCTCTCGCAAAGTAATAAACTCTCCGCTACGAGTCGACATCTGGATTTTTTTATCCCCACGATAAAGAATAGCAAACTGTACTAATAAAGCTTTTAAACTATCCGCTGAAAACCCTAAGGCTTGAATAACCGCGCGAACTCTGGGCACATAACCATGATGATCTGAACCTAATACGTTAATTATTTTTTTAAATTCTCGTTTCTCTAAAATACATAGTCTATAGGCCGCATCGGCAGCAAAGTAGGTTGGTTGACCATTCTCGCGTAGTAATACTCGATCTTTATCATCACCGAAGTCTGTCGATTTGAACCATAAAGCCCCATTAGCTTCATAGGTTTTTCCACTTTCTGTTAAGCGTTTTATAGTTTTATCGACAAAGCCTGTTTTAAATAAGCTGTTTTCTGAAAACCAGTCATCAAAATTTACTCTAAATGCACTCAGATCTTCTTTAATATCACTTAAAATAGAGTTTAAACCTGTCTCGAATATTTTTTCATAATTGCTTCGGCTTAATAAGGCTTTAGCTTTGTCGATAAGACCATCAATATGATGTTCCTTATTCCCACCTTGTGGTTCGTCAATAGGAACATCTTTAAATACTAATTCAGCAGATTGGAAAAAATGTTTGTCATATTCAGAAAAAAGTTGCTCAGCAATCTTTTTAACATAATTTCCCCGATAGGCGTTACTAGGAAAAGTAAATGTTTCTCCACAAATCTCTAAGTAACGTAACCAGACACTAGTAGCCAAAATATCCATTTGCCTTCCGGCGTCGTTGATATAATATTCTGCACAAACTTGATAACCTACCGCTCTCAATAATCTTGCAATAGAATCACCATAAGCAGCCCCTCGGCCATGGCCTACATGCAAAGGTCCTGTGGGGTTAGCAGAAACGAACTCAACTAAAATAGGTTCATTATTACCTAGATTTGAAGTCCCAAATTGTTCTGTTTGACTTAAAATCTGATTGATAACATCATACCAAATAGATTTCTTTAAAAAGAAGTTAATAAATCCTGGTCCTGCAATTTCAATTTTTTCTAGTTTAGAATTTTCTGAGCAGCAATCTATAGTCGATTTTATTTTTTCTGCTAATTGTAATGGTGGAATCTGTAATTTCTTAGCCAGAACTAAAGCAATATTGCTAGAAAAATCACCATGTGATTTTTCCCTAGCATAATCAACTTGAATAGTCAGTGAAGAAGGTAAGGATAAGTCGCCCATACTTAACAAAGCATTTTTGATTTCTTGTTGCACTATGCGTTTCATAGGGATTAATCAATAGATGACCAAGGAAGGGCGAGATTATAACGCAATATCCTTCCGGAAAAATATAGCCAATAAGCTGATAAATTAAGCTTTTTAAGCCTATGAAGCCTTTTTTTAGTTCCTATAGCTTTTTTAACCTTTGTGCGCCTATTACCTTTATCTGGTAAATAGCCTCTGACAAGGTTAATATTCCACAAAAATAATAATAAGACATAAATCCATGAAAACCATTATCTATTGTTTATTTATTAGCCTGCTCCTTTTTAGCCTAATAAGCCATGCCCAATTACCTCTTCATAGAGAATCTGTAATAACTAAAAATATCGCTATTAATGACTTCGATAGTTTAGATATTCAAGGCCCAGTCAATGTATACATTGACGCCACTCAAAACCATACTTCCTTACAAATTGTAGGCGACCCAAAAAGAGTCTACGCGGTTACTTGCACCGAAAAAAACCATATTTTATCTCTTGGAACAAAACCCATTTATTATTCTGCACCTAACGAAAGATTGACAATTCGACTCAATACGCTCCCTAGGCAAATAAAACAAATACAATTCAATAGTAATGCGAGTCTGTTTGGTAAAGGTCTATCTGGCTCTTTATCGCTTCATGCACAGGGGGCGGGTCAGATCAATCTTTACACCAACAAATTAAATCTAAAATCTCTTTATAGTAGTGGTAATAAAAATGTTATTTTTCATAATATACTTAGCTCTAATCTTAAAATAGAAACCCATAATTCCAATAATGTTGTTATTCAAGGCATCGTTTCATTAAATAAGGTCAATTGTACCGGAAATGGAAATTTGTTAGTCTACTGGGTTAATAGCCCTTATTTAATAATAAACGCTAGCGGCAAGGGGAAAATTAGTTTAGCTGGAACCGCCAAAACACTAGATATCAAAATATCACAAGATATTGAACTTCTTGCTCAACAACTGCATGCCCAAGAAGGATTTATTAAAACCGAACAGCGAGCCCAAGCAATAGTTAATATTAGAAATACACTGCGAGCATTTACTAAGGGTCATAGTGTGGTTTATTATTTGTCGCCCATAAATTTTATAAGCAGTTACTCTGAGGGCAAGGGCCTGGTACTTAATAAGAACTAATTATAATTTATATAATTAAATTTAATTTTTTACCAAGATTATCTCAACTCTACGATTAAAACTACTTGCTTTAACATTTCGATTACTCGCAATAAAATCATGTCCGCCATATCCGATCGTACGCAGACGTTGTGCTCCTATTCCATGCGACCATAAGAAACTTGTTATTACCTCTGCTTGATCTTGTGTAATTGCAGTCGCCGTTCGTGGATCATAAAGATCATCACTATAACCTACTACTTGAATAAGGCCATCTCCATAAGACTTTATAAGTTTAATAGTCTGACTAAGCTGTTGAGCACAATTGACGGTCAAGTTCCCATTTGACCGGAAACAAACATCACTAAAGACAATAATTCTAAGTTGATCCGCCGCTTGGATTACTTGAATGACGGAAGAGTGCGGTAAGACGTTTTTTTTCTTTGCGTTCTTCGCTGCTTGCTCTATGGGGGTCCTATCCAACGATTGATTTGCAGCACACCCAACCAAAGCAAACAAAGTTATAATTAAAAAGCAATAAAAAAACAGCAAGCTTGTTTTCATGATTTTCCCATCTTATTCTTGAAAAATAGAACTAATGACTAAGATCTTTTCGTAACCTAGCATAATAAAAACCATCAGATCCATGAATTTGGGGAAGAATTTGCCTCCCTATTGTGCAAACTATCCCCCATTTTTCGTCAATGATCTCTTCTTTTGCATTTTTGTAGTGAGATAAAAAACGTAACAAAACCTCCGTATTTTCTTCTGGCAATACAGAGCAAGTCACATATAATAAAATACCATTTGGCTTTAATAATCCCCAAAGGCTCGATATTAGTTGATATTGTTGTTCAGCTAATTTAGCAATATCTTCTTCTCTGCGTAATAATTTAATGTCCGGGTGTTTACGAATAACGCCAGTCCCCGAACAAGGGGCATCTAATAATATTCTATCGAATAATTCCCCCTTCCAAGTATTTTTGAGATCCTGTGCTTTCGCGCAGAGCAATTGCACTTTAGTATCTTCCAATCTTAAACGATTCAGATTATCCTTAACTTTATTTAAACGGATAGCATCATGATCGACAGCCACGCAACTCACTAAACCAGATTGTGCTTCCAGAATATGCGTTGTTTTCCCCCCCGGCGCAGCACAAGCATCTAAAACTCGCTGTCCAGGCTCTAACAACAGCAAAGAAGCGGCCAATTGTGCCGCCGTATCTTGTATAGAAACTTCTCCTTCCATAAAGCCTGGTAAATTAAGCACCGGACAAGATTCGTCGAGTATAATTCCAACTTGACTCAATTCGCTTGAATTCCCAGTGATATCTTTATCTTTTAATTTTTGTACATAACCTCTTCGGGTAATTTTCAAAAGATTAACGCGTAGACTCATGGGAGGTAAATGATTATTAGCAGCTAGAATAGCTTGCCATTCATTGGGCCATGCTTGGCGTAACTTTTTTATTAACCAATCAGGGTGCGCAAAATGACTATCTTTAGGTAATTTTTTTAATAAACTCGCTTTTTGTCGTTGAAATGAGCGCAATACTCCATTAATTAATGGTACTGCCCATACCTTATGCAATTCTCTTGCCGCTTGTACTGTTTCATGAACTGCGGCATGCGGGGACGTCCTTAAATAGTTAAGTTGGTAAAGACCAATTAACAATAATGCATAAACATCTTGGTCAGTAGCGTTTAGAGGTTTTTTTAATAAATAAGAACAAAGTTGCCTCAAAGAAGAATACCAACGTATCACGCCATAACATAATTCTTGAATAAATGCCCTGTCACGAGAGTCAATGTTAGTATTTACACCCGCCGATAAGGCATCAGTAAGCGATATTTTTTCTTTTAAAACACGAGAGATAATTTGTGCAGCTATTGCCCGGGAATTAAACATACATTCGATCTAAAATCGCACCTACATGGAATAATTCCGATTTACCATGGATAAAGCTTGAAATCGGTAGGCATCTGCCTCCGGGCCATTGCACTTCTAATAAACGTAAGACACCTTTTCCTGTAGCCACATCTATACCTTCTCGATCAGCTTTTAAGATTAACCCTGGCTTTTCAGAAGTCGTTTCATCAAGTACTTCGGCTTTACAAATACGCAGTATAGACTTTCCTAATACAACGCGAGCAATAGGCTTAGGATGAAAAGCGCGTACCATTCTATCTAAATAAACTGCGGGCTTTTCCCAATCTACCTCAGCTTCTAATTTATTAATTTTTTTTGCATAAGTACTGTCTTTTTCATTCTGTAGTTCTGAACGATAAGAACCACTTTCAATGTCATTTAAACTTTCTAATAAAGCTCGAGCACCTAAATCAGCTAATCGATCTTGTAAGGTTTTATTCGTATCGTTGGGTTCTATAGTGCATGAAAACTTTTTTATCATTTCACCTGTATCAAGACCTTCATCCATTTGCATAATGGTAACACCAGTTTCTCGATCGCCTTCTAAAATCGCCCGTTGAATAGGGGCGGCTCCTCGCCAACGTGGTAATAAAGATGCATGGACATTGATACACCCAAAGCGAGGTATCGTTAATATTGCTGGTGGCAAAATAAGCCCATATGCCACCACCACCATTAAATCTGCGTGAAAGGTAGCTAATTTTTTTTGCTCTTTAGCATTACGTAAACTAATGGGTTGATAAACAGAAAGTTTATTCTCTAAAGCCAATTTTTTAACCGGACTCATTAATAATTTTCGACCTCTTCCTGCTGGGCGATCAGGTTGGGTATAAACCGCACATATCTTATGACTAGAGCTCAACAAAGCTTGTAAACTGGGCAAAGCGAATTCAGGCGTCCCTGCAAAAATAAGCTTCAAGGCTTCCCCCTTTTTTTGATTTTATCTAGTTTTTTACGCGCTAATTGACGTTTTAGAGGAGATAAATGATCTAAAAATAACGTACCATTAAGATGGTCTATTTCATGTTGTATACAATGCGCCAGTAAATCTTCTGCTTCTATTTCATATGGCTTTCCATGCCTATCTAACGCCTGTAATTTAACCCATAACGCTCGAGGAGTTTTATCATAAATCCCAGGCACTGATAAGCAACCTTCTTCCATTAATGCTTCACCTTTTCTCTCAACAATGACTGGATTAATTAAACACCAGGTTTTCGATTTACTATTAGAAACGTCAATAACCGCTAATTTTTTGCTAATAGCAATTTGTGGGGCAGCTAAACCTATACCCTTGGCGACATACATCGTCTCAAACATATCATCAATTAATTGCTGTAAAGCTTTGTCAAAAACAGTAATTGGCGCTGTAGGCGCGCGCAAACGTACATCAGGGAGCTGGATAATAGGATATATAGCCATATGTGTTATCTTCTTTATTCTCTCATTAAAATCTAAAGTAAATTACATATTTCCTTATATTATACTAAATCTAGCATCTGACGGGTTAAAAGCTAATTTTCCTTTCTTCAATTGCTTAAGTCAATCTTCTTTTTTGAAAAAGAATGTATTTATTTATATCTTTGAGAATTTTTGAAAGCAAGGGACTAAGATTCACAGTAAAACTCTTCAAATAGCGTAAAACTTAGAACAACACTGCTTGTAGTCATCTGGCGGAATAGGCATAAACCTCAATTTATGCTACCTTGCTGTGATGAATAATAGATAGGAGCAATAAAAGTGGGCTTTGGCTTGATTTTAACTATTTTTCTATTATTTTACTTAAATATCTCGACTAAGCTCGCAAGAAGGTTTTTATAATTAAAATAGTCATGAAGAAAAATATTTTTCCGTTCATATCCGACGTAACTCTCATCGCTGATATCGATCGCTTACTAGAGTTTATTAGACAACCACTCTCTCTAGATAAATTTTTCAAAAAATTTCCCAGTCCTTTAAACGAAAAATTAAACGAACTAGACTTTGAGTCAGAAAAATTCAAGGACACTGAATATTTTATTATTAAGTTAAGAAATAGTAATCAAATTTATAAAAAGCTCACTAACAAAGATTTAAATTCATTGGGTATCACTATCACCGATCACACCCAACTCATTAATCCACTTATTGATTGTAAAAAAAACTCCCCAAATTTAAAGCTAAAAGACGCATTAACTAATCTTATTATTACAAATGATAATAAAAACAAGCAAATAAGCATCAATGGAACTATTAATAGTACAAAAAACGTTACTTTAAACCATCCTGATAATAAAAATAAACAGCTCGAAATAAATATTTTTTTTAAATTTTTAAAAAAACAAATCTTACTACAAAGCAATTTTAAAACAATTTCTTTTCCTAACGCTAATTCATTATTAGCTGCTGCAAGAAATGAACTAATCAACTGGTGTTATTCTACTGAAAATATTTTTATTTTTGGAAACAATGCTGCCTTTTCTAAAAAACATACTGAACTTGATGATTTAATTAATGCGTTAGATTATGATCCTGAAACTAATTATTTAGCTGGAAAACTACGCCTTTTGAACAATCACTGTTTGGAAACTTTACTTAACATTTCTAATTTAGATGACCCTTCGGTTGCTGCTAAAAAAATTAGCCAAATAATAGCAAGTTTTCAAAGTGATATAAATAAAACTATAAAAAATTTTAAAGAAAACAATCCTTTGAGCTTAAAGCACATTAATATTTTATATAAAATATTAAATACCGTAGCTAGGCTAATGCCCAACTTGATCATTTCGAAAAATACAAGAATCAGTTTTTTCCAGCAATATACACCACAAAACAGATTATTAGTAAAATTAGAAAAAATCATTCAACCGATTCAGCCAAATCTTTAAAAAGATTAATTGAATATTAATGCGGAATAAACCAACGTAATAATTTAGAAACCAGAATAATAGTTGTCACACCGGCTATATATAAGCCAATAAACCATAGCCATTGTCGTAAGCGTTTTCTCATAATCAATAATGAATAGCTGTTTTTACCTTCCCTCTAAAAACATGATATGAATACAGTGTATAAATTAATAATATCGGCAATATAATTGCTGCACCAACTAATATAAATTTTAAAGTAGAGGGTGGGGCAGCTGCTTCCCAAACCGGAAGGACATGGGGAATAATATAGGGCCAAGCACTAATGCAAAATCCTATATAAGAGAAAACAAACAAACCTATCGTTAAAATAAAAGGTAGTCGTTCTTTTTTCTTATGTAAACAAGAAAAATTATAAAACACCATCAATATCGTTAAAATAGGCAAAGGAGACAAATAATAAAAATTAGGCAATGAAAACCAACGATGCATAACTTGTGGTTCGATTATCGGTGTCCAGATACTTATACTGACTAGGAAAAAAGCAACTACACCTAGTAAAACCTTAGCTGCTTTAAACATTTTTGCTTGTAACTCATTCTCTGTTTTAATAATTAGCCACGTTGCCCCAAGTAACGCATAGCCGCAAACCACTGCAATCCCGGTAAAGATAGTAAAAGGTGTCAGCCAATGATAAGCCGAATGGGGTAAAGGAATATGATAACCATACCCTTTTACAAAAGTTCCTAAAATAATGCCTTGAATAAAAGCCGCCAATATTGACCCTGCTGCAAAAGCTATATCCCAAATAAACCGACTTTTATGCGCTTTAAAGCGAAATTCGAAAGCAACTCCACGAAAAATTAATGCGATCAGTAAAATCATTATTGGCATATATAATGTGGGTAATAAAATGCCATATGCTATTGGAAAAGCTGCATATAATGCCGCGGCACCAAACACCAACCAAGTTTCATTACCATCCCAAACAGGCACTACGGTGCTCATCATAATATCTCTATATTCACTCTGCTTAACCCATGGAAATAAAATGCCTACGCCTAGATCAAAGCCATCCAACAAAACATACATCATGATAATTAAAGAAATAATCGTAGCCCATGTAAGAATTAAAAACATTTATTGGCTCTCTGGTGCTAAATATTTAAAGGGAGTTTCTGTTATCACTTCTTCGGCTGATTCACCTATAGCTGGGACAATCGGCCCCTTGCGAATTAATTTAAAGAGATAAAATAAATAAAAACTAAATATGAACCCATAAACAGTCACTAATAGTGCCAAGGAAATAATTACCTGGTGAAGCGGAACTATCGATGCACCCTCGGAAGTAGTGATTAAATTATACACTACCCAAGGTTGTCGGCCGGATTCTGCGGTTACCCAACCTGCAATTGTGCTCAAAAAACCCAAAGGAGCTATCATTATACATAAACGATAAAACCTCTCAGAGCTATAAAGTTGCCCGCGCCAACGCTGCCAAAGCGCATAAAGTGCAACAAAAAAGAATAAAAAACCTATTCCTACCATTACTCGGAACATCCAAAACGTAGATCCTACTACAGGCCTGTCTGCGCGCGGAACACTTTTTAAACCTATCAACTTACCATTCCAATGGTGCGTATTAATTAAGCTCGCCAGTTTTGGGATGCTTAGTTCATAATAATTTTTTTCTTGTTTACTATTTGGTATAGCAAATAACAGTAAGGGGGCACCATTTTGCGTTTGCCAATTACCTTCTATTGCTGCAGTTTTTAGTGGTTGATATTCAAAAACTTTTAAGCCGACCATATCACCTAAAAATATTTGCAGCGGAGCTAGCACCATCGCTGCGCCAAAAACAAACGAAAAACAGGGCTTAGCAATATCAAAATGCCTTTTCTTTAATAAATACCAGGCTGATACGCCTGCAATTACAAAACAAGTCGTCAGTAATGACGCCATAACCATATGCAGAAAGCGAGGGATAGCTGATGGGTTAAATACTACCGCCCACCAGTTATCTACTATATATTTACCAGCATCAATGTGAAAACCAGCAGGGGTCTGCATCCAAGAATTTGCAGACAAAATTCCTAACGCCGAAAATAAGGTACCTAAAGTAACAAGCAAGGTAGCTAAATAATGTAATCTTGGACCCACTTTGTCCCAACCAAATAACATTACGCCGAGAAAACCCGCCTCCAGAAAAAACGCTGAAAGTACTTCATAGACGAATAGTGCACCTATGACCCCTCCTGCCGTACTTATGAAAGGTCCAAAGTTAGTTCCTAGCTCATAAGCCAAAACAATACCTGAAACTACACCCATCCCAAACGTAAGAGCAAAAATCTTTGTCCAAAATTGACAAATTCTTAAATAAACAGGATTCCCCGTTTTTAGCCAAATCCCTTCCATCACCGATAAAAAAACGGCTAGACCAATATTAAGTGTTGGGAACAAAATATGAAAACCAATCGTAAACCCAAACTGAATCCGAGAAAGCAGTGTAGTATCGATAATCATAATGCATTTAAAAATTGAAAAATTGTCACTTAGTATACTCCAATTTCTAAAAAAACGAATCCATTGATTAATTAGCGTATTAAAAATTTATACGGCAAAAGATTTTAATCAAAAAATAATATTATACGAATTGATTTAAGTTATAATAAAAACCAATTTAGGTTTAGGTTTACACATTGAATCGTCAATCACTGATAAAATTCAACTTATAAAAAAGATTATAATGAATGGTTGTGAAAATATTTGTGGTCACAGCTCGAAAACTTCTTGGAAAAAATAAATGTTCTAGCATAGATAGAAACTTGCCTATTTTTCCATTAAAATAACGTGCTGTCCTGAATCTCATAGTCTTTAATAAGGAAGTTGCACTTGAGTACTCACGATCCTTTACGTCTATTTTTTGCTGTTGAACTAAATTCTGAACTACGTCAAGCCTTATCTCAACTTATTGATGAACTTAAACAAGAGCCTTGGGGACACCGAGTAAGATGGGTACACCCAGAAAATCTACATGTCACCTTACGTTTTTTAGGTACGACTAATCCTGAAAAAATTTCAGAATTAGCTAAACATGCCCATAATGCAATTAATAAGATCGAACCTTTCCCCCTTCAGTTGCATAATATTCGTTTTTTTCCATCTCCTACTGCTCCGCGCGCCATAGCCGCAGATATCATTCCTACTTCGGAACTGTTTGAACTTGCTAATGCATTAGAGGAAGTTGCTTCGAACCTAGGCTTTACTCCGGAAACTAAACCTTATTTACCTCATTTAACTTTAGGTCGAATTATTCACCATCATACGCCCAATCTACGCGAAGAGTTGAATTTAAATACCAGCCCTATGATAGTCAATGAAATCGTCTTATTTAATAGTAAAAAAACTGAATATAGTCAGAATTATACGCCAATTGAATATATTTCGTTGCAAAAATATAAAATAAGCAGTAGTACGGAAGTTTAAAGTGAAGCAATAAAATTCTACTGAAGAAACTAAGCTATTTTATTAAAACAAGCAATGGCGGAGAGGGTGGGATTCGAACCCACGTGGGACTTTAAATCCCCATCCGATTTCGAGTCGGCGCCATTATGGCCGCTTTGGTACCTCTCCAATCAATTTATTCTCGCTTAAATTTTTTTAATTCTTTTTAATCATTAGATTTCAGTAAATCTACCAAACTATACAATCATCACAAAGTGAATTAGTTAGTAGGTGGTAGTAAATCGGGTAATTTCGTAGGTCTGCGGCTAGCATGGGGAATAATATATCTTTCTTCCCTAGGAATCTGTAAACCCGCTGGGGTTTTCAACAATGGTAACTCTTGACTATACAAATATTGTGAACGTTGTGTTTTTATATATCTATTAACTGAAGAGCAAGCCGCTAAGTTTACAATAAAAAAAATTAATATTAAATAAAATAGCTTAGTTCGCATCTTAGGACAGAGCCTCTAATAAAACGATAATAGGTTTCAAATCTACTTGATGTTTGGCTGATAATGTTGTCAAGGGTAAACGCAAAGTGGGAAATGAAATTAAACCTCTTTCAGCAGCCAACCATTTAACCGGTATAGGGTTAGTTTCAATAAATAAATTTTGATATAAAGGATGAAGCTGCCGGTCAATTTTTTCAGCGGCTTCCCAATCTCCTTTTCTGGCTAATTCACAAAGATTATGCATATACTGAGGCACAAGATTTGCCGCTACAGAAATAACACCTTTACCACCCATACGCATAATTTCTAAAGCTGTATTATCATCTCCACTATAGACATCGAGGTTTTTACCACATAATTTTAAAATGCTTTTCGCGCGCTCTGATTGACCCTCTTTTATACCCACTATATTCGGAATACCCGCCAGTTTAGACACTGTTTCAGGCAATAAATCGCTTCCCGTACGTTTAGGTATATTATATAGGATCATTGGAATAGGTACTTTATCTGCTATCAAACTATAATGTTGGTAAAGTCCTTCTTGCGTAGGACAGTTATAATACGGAGTTACTAATAGACAAGCATTTACCCCTATTTCCATAGCTATCTGAGTTTGATCAATGGTTTTTTGCGTAGACTGGGTCCCTGTACCAGCTATAACTGGGATATGCCGATTGGCATGTCGATTGGTTTGCTCAACGACTGTTTTAATTACATTATTTTGCTCGTCTATACTAAGGGTTGACGCCTCCCCGGTAGTTCCTATAACAACAATAGCATCCGTACCTTGCGCAATATGCCAGTCAACTAGTTTACGTAAACAAACATAATCTACCGCTCCATTTTGTCGCATAGGTGTTAATAATGCAACTATACTGCCATGAAACATCTTTGCTTTCCTCTTATTATCAAGATAACAGCCTGCGTACTTTAAAAGGTGATTTTTTAGTAGTCCGCGAGCAGTATATACGATCGCAAGGTTGGAACAAGCCAACACCGTCTTTTAAAATAAAAAAATCGGGGCTATCCTTTTTAAATTCCTCTTGAATATGATGAACCAACTCCGTAGCTTTTATATCAATGATATAAACAAAAATGAAATTTAAAAGCACTTCTTCGAAGTGCATAAGTATAGAGGATACTGACCACCTATACTACTGTTGGAACTGGTAGATAAGCAAGTTAGTTCCAGTGTAAGATAGCCTTGAACTACAAGTTGACTTATCTCTCTAAGGATATAGGGTTTCTTTTATGTAAGATATTTTGGAGAAATATAATATAGGAATGTAACAGGAACATTTTAGAACTATAGAAAATTTTGGACTGTAAGATAGGGTTTAGATTATGTCTATTTTTGAGCCTACATCACAATTAACATTACTAAAAAAATGGTTAAAAGAATCTTGTTCGCTACCAAGCTCAAGATTTGAACTACAGCCATTGATTAACGACGCAAGCTCGCGTCAATATTTTCGCTTGCGACTAAGTAACTTTAGCCATATAGTCATGGTTGCTCCTCCTGATAAAGAAAATATAATTGCCTTTATTGCGATTGCAAAGGATTTTTCGCGTCAAGGAATTTATACACCTGAGATACTCGCATATAACCTTGAACAAGGTTTTATGCTGTTAAGTGATCTAGGAAACGACTTATACCTGAATATCTTAAATCCTAATACTGTTGATGATTTATATAGTCGAGCTCTTTCGGTTATTTATCAAATTCAGGTTTGCAACCCTAAACTTCCAGACAATAAATCCTTAGATTTGTTTAATGAAAAATATATACGTTTCGAATTAGGGCTCTTTATTGATTGGTTTCTAAAAAAGCATTTAGAACTAACCATAACTCCTGAGATTAACAACATACTTGAAAATACTTTCAAGATACTGATCAATGCTGCTCTTGAGCAACCACAGGTATGTGTGCATCGTGATTATCATTCGCGTAATTTACTTTTGCTAGAAAACAAAAGTGTAGGAGTTTTAGATTTTCAAGACGCTATTTATGGACCTGTTACCTATGATGCTGCTTCATTATTGCGCGATGCTTATGTTGATTGGCCAAAGAATCAAGTCGATCAATGGATTTTAAAATTTTACGATATGATCAATATAAGTCATCAATATACTCAAGAAAAATTTGTTCGCTGGTTTGATTTCATCAGCCTTCAACGACATTTAAAAATACTTGGTATTTTTTCACGACTTAATTATCGGGATAACAAACCACATTATTTACCCATGACTACTCGCTTATTAAATTACATTAATAACACTTGCGAAGATTACGCAGAACTTTTCCATTTTAAAGAACTATTGCAAAACAAGATTCAATCAAAATTGTATGAGAAAGAAAAAAAATGAAAGCGATGATACTTGCTGCAGGACGTGGTTTGCGTTTGCGACCTTTAACGGATAAAACACCTAAACCATTGATATTAGTTGCTAACCAACCA
Source organism: Candidatus Rickettsiella isopodorum (assembly GCF_001881495.1). Taxonomy (NCBI): domain Bacteria; kingdom Pseudomonadati; phylum Pseudomonadota; class Gammaproteobacteria; order Legionellales; family Coxiellaceae; genus Rickettsiella; species Candidatus Rickettsiella isopodorum. Next base: position 416,012 of record NZ_LUKY01000033.1, read on the forward strand.
CTTATTGTGCATCAAGTGTTAAAATTAGCAAAAATTGGCATCAAAGAAATAGTGATTAATGTCTCCTATCAAGCTAAACAAATTATCGACACGCTAGGCGATGGTCGCACTTACGGCATCAAAATTGATTACTCTTTTGAACCTACAGCGCTTGAAACAGGAGGAGGGATTTGCCAAGCGTTACCCATTTTGGGCTCTGATCCATTCATTGTTATAAGTGCTGACATCTGGTCAGATTTTCCCTTAGAATGCCTATTATCTCACTCATTAGATTCATTTGCATTAGCCCATCTGATTTTAGTGGATAACCCAAGCTTTCATCCACAAGGTGATTTTCATCTTACTCAAAGTGGTTTATTAAGTTTAGATAATACTTCAAGCAAGTTTACATTTGCTAGCCTTGGAATTTATCATCCAAATTTATTTCGACGTAAATCAGGCGCTTTTCCATTGTCATCCCTACTGTATGAATATATTGCTGAAAAGAAAATAACTGGGGAATATTATCAAGGTTTATGGTTTAACATAGGCACGCCTACAGAATTGGAACGTCTTGATGAGCATTTGAAACAAAAAAGTAAATAGAGTATCTATGCAAAATTCAATTATCAGTTTCATTGGTGCCGGTAACATGGCAATTAGCTTAATTCAAGGATTATTGAAAAAAAACTATCCTGCCAAAAACATATGGGCAACGAATACTAATGTAGAACGGCTGAATAAGCTAAAAAACCTAAATATCAACTTAACGACTGACAACCGATACGCAGCACAAATGGCAAACATTGTTGTTTTAACTGTAAAACCGCAAATATTGAAAAACGTTACTTTGGAAATCGCTGATCTCATTCAAGAAAAAAAACCGTTAGTCATTTCAATTGCTGTGGGTATAAATTTAAAAAGCTTAGAACTTTATCTATCAAGCAAGGCCTTACCTGTTATACGTTGTATGCCTAATATCCCTGCTTTAATAGGTTGTGGAGCAACCGCTTTATTTGCAAATCTGAATTGTTCAATACCTCAAAAAAATGCCGCTGAATCTATCTTTCGTAGTGTGGGAACTGTCGTTTGGCTACCTAAAGAAGAACAAATCGAGGTAGTCGCTGCTTTATCAGGCAGTGGCCCAGCTTATTTCTTTCTATTCATTGAGGCCTTAGAAGAAGCAGCGGTTGAATTAGGCTTATCTAAAGAAATTGCTAATTCACTAACCCTACAAACTGCTTTGGGATCTGCTCGAATGGCCATTGAAAGTAAAAAATCTCTGGCTGAATTAAGACACCAGGTCACTTCGCCAGGTGGCACGACTGAAAGGGCTTTAGAATTTTTAAAAACTTCACATTTACCCGATATTGTGAAAAAAGCTCTTAAAGAAGCTCAAAATCGTGCAGAAAAGCTATCTAAGGATTTTAAATAAACTCAAATGTAATTTAGAAAAGCTTTCTGCCCAGAGCCATAAACCTTAATCCTTGTAGCTAACTGGTCCAGCGTCTCGAATCACTGGATTCACATCAAACTGTTTAAAGTTATTAATGAATTTATTGATTAATTCGTGTGCCTTAACATCATAGTCTTTCGGATTTTTCCAAGTTTTTTTTGGATTTAATAAATGATTCTCTATATTCGGCAGCTGCTTAGGAATAGAAAAATTAAATCCCAACAACAATTCAGATTCTGCTTTACCTACTTCATCATTCAAAATAGCTTTAATAACAGCGCGCGTTGCAGGAATAGAAAAACGCTGCCCTCCATCCCCATAGGCACCGCCAGTCCAACCCGTATTAACCAGATATACTTTAGCATGACTGTTTTTCAAACGTTTAATTAGTAACTCAGCATAGACTTTTGCTGGTCTCGGAAAAAAGGGCGCGCCAAAACATGTACTAAATGTGGTTTTGATGGGTTCAGTTTGGCCCACTTCCGTGCTACCTACTAATGCGGTATAACCACTTAAAAAATAATAAGCCGCTTGTTCATGGTTCAAACAAGCAATCGGTGGTAGTACACCATATAAATCACAGCAAAGAAAAATGACGGCATCCGGCAAACGATCAACGCGATTTGCACGAAAACGAGATTCAATAAAATTAAGAGGATAGGCTACACGGGTATTCTGAGTCAGACGTGCATCTTTGTAATTTGGATCTAAAGTTTCCGGATCTAACACTACATTTTCCATTACTGCACCATGACGGATAGCATTCCAAATCAAAGGTTCACGCTCTTTAGATAAATCAATACATTTAGCGTAGCACCCCCCTTCAAAGTTAAAAACGCCTGTTTCACTCCAAGCATGTTCATCGTCACCTATCAAAAAACGATCAGGATCAGCAGATAAAGTTGTTTTACCTGTTCCCGACAATCCAAAAAATAATGCAACATCACCTTCTTTTCCTACATTAGCAGAACAATGCATAGGCAAAACATCGACTGCGGGTAATAAATAATTCATTACCGAAAACATGGCTTTTTTGATTTCGCCCGCATATCTATGTCCACATAATAAAACCTTACGTTCGGTAAGATGAATAACTAAAGTGGCATCACTGTTAACTCCATCGCGTTGAGGATCGGTTTTTAAACCTGGAACACTTAAAATAGTCCATTCTGGCTTACTGACTTTTCCATAAAAATCGTCAGGACGAATGAAGAGTTGGCGAGCAAATAAATTATGCCAAGCATATTCAGTAATGACCTTAACCGGTAGATAATAGGTAGGATCCGCCCCAACTTGTAGGTTAGAAATAAATAGATCGGCATCTTTGACATATTGTTCAGCACGCTGCCATAAGGCATGAAAACGTTCTTCTGAAAGAGCTTGGTTAATGGAATCCCAATCGATGTCCTTTTCACTCTTTGGTTCTGCAACAATAAATTTATCTTTAGGAGAACGTCCGGTTCGCTTACCAGTAGAAACTGACAGAGCACCATTAGCTGCAATAACCCCTTCTTTTCGTTCTACAGCAAAGTTGAGCAACTCTTCAACAGACAAATCAACAAAGATTTTCGATGAATTTTTGGATTGGACGGCTGACATAGCCTACACTCCTTAACTTAGCAGAAGGCGGCATGTTAACACAGATAAAATAGCAATAACATTCCACATAAGGCTTTTTACATTAAACATGTGTACCAGCCCTTTCATTATTTCTGCTGTTTGAAAAGAAAAAATAAAAGACTTGAATTAAATGTATTAAATTAGCAAAATAACATTAAGTTAAAATTAAACATGATTATGACACTATCAAAACCACGTTTACTCACAGGTGATACCCCGACGGGAAAGCTCCATCTTGGTCATTGGGTAGGCTCTCTAGGTTTACGAGTGTCCTTACAAAAAAACTATGAATGTTACTTTATTATTGCGAATGTCCATGCATTTACTACCCGCGCTGAATTTCCTGAAGAAATTCGCCAAAATACTCTAGAGATTGCGTTAGATTATCTCGCTGCAGGCATCGATCCTAAACAAAGTTATATTTTTGTTCAATCTGAAATTCCGGCTATTGCTGAGCTTACTTGCTTTTTCAGTATGTTGATTTCTTTTCCTAGAGTTATGCGTAACCCGACTATCAAAGATGAAATCCGCCAAAAAAACCTGGGGGATAATTATCCCTTTGGCTTCTTATTGTATCCAGTCGGTCAGGTAGCAGATATACTTAGTTTTCGTCCTGAAATTGTACCGGTAGGCGAAGATCAAATAGCTCACTTAGAGTTAGCGCGCGAATGTGCACGTCGCTTTAACCAAGTTTATTGTGGTGTCGATCCACAAACAAAAGAGGAAGATTACGTCTCGAGTGGTGGATTATTCCCTATCATTCAAGCAAAACTCAGTCCAGTGCGTCGATTAATCGGAACCGGACCACCTAATGCGGATGGGATATTACCCAAAATGAGCAAATCTTTAAACAATGCCATTTATCTTAGTGATGCTGCTGACACAATCAAGAAAAAAGTAATGGGCATGTATACTGATCCAAATCGATTGCGAGCAACGGATCCTGGGACTGTTGAAAATAATCCTTTATGGATATTCCATGACATATTCAATCCTGACAAAGAATGGGTTATTGAAGCAAAAGATAAGTATCGTAAAGGTCAGATCAAAGATGTGGAATGCAAACATAAGTTAATCGATATATTGGTTGAAATAACACAACCTATACGTGAGCGTCGAAAAATCTATGAAAAAGATCCAGCCGAGGTTTTACGGATTTTAAAGCAAGGAACGGAGCAAGCCAATAAAATTGCTGAAGACACTCTAATCAAAGCTAAAACCTTTATGAAACAAGATTACTTTAAACGTATTGTTAAGCTTAGCACAGAATAGAGATAAGAAAACTTAAGCTACTGGCAACGTTACTCCTCTCTGACCCTGATATTTACCTTGACGATCCCGATAAGAGACTTGGCAAATCTCATCTGATTCTAAAAATAACATCTGTGCCACACCCTCATTTGCATATATTTTCGCGGGTAAGGGCGTCGTATTGGAAAATTCCAACGTAACTTGACCTTCCCATTCCGGTTCTAAAGGGGTGACATTCACAATAATTCCACAACGTGCGTAGGTTGATTTTCCGACACAAATAGTAAGAATACTCCGTGGAATTCGAAAGTATTCAACAGTATGCGCTAAAGCAAAGGAATTGGGAGGAATGATACACACATCATTTTTTACATCGACAAAACTTCCTTGGGAAAAACTTTTAGGATCAACAATAGCAGAATTGATATTGGTAAAAACACGAAATTCATTGGCACAACGTACATCGTATCCATAACTAGAAACGCCGTAGGAAATGATCCGTCCAGCCGCTGTTTGACGCACCTGCTTAGGTTCAAATGGCTCTATCATATTGCAATTTTTTGCCATACGGCAAATCCATGCATCGGATTTAATAGACATAATAATTTTCCTAATACTATTTTTTCTCTATGACGATTTTCGGAAATCGAAAAGCTTTAGTTTTTGACTGACTCAGCTGACCAACTACTTTGTTGGCTATTTCTCGATAAACGTCAGCAATAGCACTATGCGGTTCTGCCAGAAAAATAGGTTTCCCCGAGTCAGCTTGTTTACGAATTCGACTATCTAAAGGTAAAACACCTAATAGACTAATATTACATTCTTTGGCAATTCGTTCGCCTCCACCATCACCAAAAATAGGTTCCTCATGACCACATTTCCTACATATATGTGTACACATATTCTCAACTAGACCCAATAAAGGTACTTTAACCTTATTGAACATGCCTATCGCTTTACGCACATCCAGCAAAGCAATATCTTGAGGAGTCGTTACGATCACTGCCCCGGCTAAAGGAATTTTTTGAGTTAAGGTCAATTGGATATCACCCGTCCCGGGAGGCAAATCTACTATTAAATAATCTAAGTTATCCCAGTGAGTATCATTTAATAATTGTTGTAACGCGCCTGTCGCCATTGGGCCGCGCCATATCATAGGCGTATTCACATCAATTAAATAACCTATCGACATAGATTGTATGCCGTGGGCATACACAGGCTCTAGGGTTTTGCCATCCTTACTGATAGGCTTCTCAGTGACTCCCAACATCTGCGGTTGATTAGGGCCATAGATATCCGCATCCAATATCCCCACATTTACACCTTCTTTTTCTGCGAGGGCCAAGGCCAAATTAACCGCAGTGGTTGATTTCCCAACGCCTCCTTTTCCAGAAGCAATAGCAATAATGTGTTTGACCCGATCAGTAATGTTTAACATAGCATTTTTTAATTATAACTTGACGTCACTCCTAGCAAAAAGGCAGAATCTGTGAATGAATCAATAATACGCAAAAGATGAGTATGCAGCAAACACATCGCAAACTATTAGTCACTAGCGCTTTGCCTTACGCCAATGGCTCTTTACATATCGGCCACTTATTAGAACATATTCAAGCAGATATTTGGGTTCGTTTTCAAAAAATGCTGGGGCGTGATTGTATTTTTATATCGGGTGAAGACGCCCATGGCACACCTGTGATGTTAGCCGCTCAGCAGCGCAGTATCAGTCCTGAGACTTTAGTCAATCAAATAGCTGATGAGCATAAACGCGATCTTTCTGCGTTTTATATCGATTTTGATAATTTTTATACCACTCATTCTCCAGAAAATGAAGCATTAATAACACTCATTTATAAACGTATGAAAGACACAGGAGATGTCTATAACAAAATTATTCAACAAGCTTATGATTCTAAAGCGCAAATGTTTTTGCCGGATCGCTATGTCAAAGGCGCATGTCCTTGTTGTAAAACTCCCGATCAGTATGGTGATAATTGCGAGGTATGTGGCTCTACCTACTCTCCACTGGATCTCATTGATCCTAAATCCACTATTTCAGGGTCTACGCCCATTGCAAAAGAATCTGATCATTATTTTTTTCGACTTTCTAATCACTCAGATTTTTTGCGTCAGTGGATCACTCAGGATCATCACCTAACAGAAGAAATAAGTAATAAACTTCTAGAATGGTTTAAAGAGGGTTTGCATGATCTGGATATTTCACGTGATGCACCTTATTTCGGATTTAAAATTCCCGACACAGAAAATAAATTTTTTTATGTCTGGATAGATGCACCTATAGGCTATATGGCTATCTTTAAAAATCTTTGCTTGCAGCGTGATAAACTTAATTTTGATGAGTATTGGTCCAGCCCATCAAATACCGAGCTTTATCACTTTATTGGTAAAGATATCATTAATTTTCATGCTATCTTTTGGCCAGCTATACTAAAAAGTGCAGATTTTCGTACGCCTACAGCAATTTTTGTACATGGCTATGTAACTGTCAACGGTAAAAAAATGTCAAAATCGCGAGGAACCTACATTTCTGCGCGACATTATCTTAATCATTTAGATCCTGAATATTTACGGTATTATTTTGCTACAAAACTTAGTCGAAAAACAGAAGATATTGATTTTAATTTGAAAGATTTTATCCAAAAAATTAATTCGGATTTAATTGGAAAACTAGTTAATATTGCCAGTCGTTGCTCCAGCTTTATTAACAAAAAATTTACTAATAAATTATCAGCGAATTCATTTAACCCAAAACTAATTCAAGAATTTATCAATAAAGGTGATGAAATTGCGAATAATTATGAAACGCGTGATTACAATCGAGCAATGAAAAACATTATGGAATTAGCCGATCAAGCAAATCAAATGATTGATGCTGAAAAACCTTGGCTCTTGATAAAAAACTCCGATTCAATTGAGCGTGCTCATGATGTATGTAGTTTAGGATTAAATCTTTTTAGAATTCTAATGATCTATTTAAAGCCAGTACTTCCTATCACAGCTAAAAAAGTAGAACATTTCCTGAATATCCCTTCAATGACTTGGGCACAACGACCAAAAATTTTATTTGATCATACTATTAACACTTTTTCGCCTTTATTACAGCGCATTCCTGAAGAAACTATCAAGAATATGCAAAAAACAGACTCTATCGCAACAGGTTAATATATTTTTCAGCAGGCTAATTTTGCTGACATCACATTATCTTCATCAAAAAAATGAAATCGAATAAATTAACTCTTTCATCAAGAAATTCAAAAACGCTGGTTAATGCAATAGATGCCTTACTACCACAAACGCAATGTGGGCAATGTAGTTATTCGGGTTGTTTACCTTATGCCGAAGCGATTGTAGCAGAAAGGGCGGAAATAAATCGTTGTCCTCCGGGCGGCATAAAAACGTTGCTAGCGTTAGCAAAATTGTTAGAAAAAAATCCCGCGCCGTTTATGGAAGACTTGCAGAAGCAAGAAAGACCTGCCATGACAGCTCTTATACGCGAATCCGAATGCATAGGTTGCACAAAATGCATCCTAGCTTGTCCGGTTGATGCTATCATAGGGGCTGCGAAACAGATACATGTTGTATTCACGCAAGAATGTACTGGTTGTGGACTTTGCCTTGCACCTTGCCCAGTGGATTGTATTGATCTGTTGGCATTAAATCGGCCGAACTATAAAACTCAACAAGCACGACAACGTTACTACGCAAAAAAGCAACGTCTTCAATTAAAGAAAGAGTCCACTAAGCTTATTAAAAATATTTCGCCGCCAAACGAGGAGGTTGCTTATATTCAAGCTGCAATTAAGCGTGCAAAAGAAAAAAAACAACGTTTACAGATCGAAGCTACAACATCTGTTAGCGAACTGTTAAACTAAACATCTAATGCTTGATAGATATTATAGTTTTCTGAATAAGTAAAAATTTGGCCCGTTTTAATATCAAAAAACCAACGATGGATAGTTAATGCTTGAGTTTCTGTTTTTTCTTTTATCCAAGGAAATGTCATACAGTTTTCATAAGATCGAGTTAAAGCTAATTTTGCATATTCATCTGGATTTTTTATCTGATTACCAGCGATCTTAATTGAAGAAACCCATTCGGTTATAAAATCATTTTGCGATAAATTTTGACTATTTAATAATGCCTCTATTCCACCACACTGACTGTGTCCTAGTAAAATAAGATGCTTAATATTCAAAAGGCAAATTCCGAATTCTAAGGCTGCACTCGTCCCATGCAAAGCCTCGTCCTTTTGATAGGGCGGTACTATATTCGCAACATTACGCACTACAAATAAATCGCCAGGATTACATTGTAATATTAATGCTGGATCTACTCGGGAGTCGCAACAGGAAACGACCATTATTTGAGGTTTTTGACCAGAATCGGCTAAATATCGCATTACTGCATTATCACCGACAGCATATTTTTTTCTAAAAATGCTGTAGCCATGCAATATTTTACTAAATAGATGAGTCATTTTTCTCTCCGGTCAATATTTATTTGAAATAAATATTTAATTTGAGACTAGCTTATTATTATAAAATTTAACTAAAGATTTTAAGCATCTTTGGTTAAAGACCATAGTAAACGAAAAATCAGCTAAAAATATTTCACTCCTATAATTGAGCTATTAGTATTAATAATCTTATAATTATCTTTAGTAATATTCGATAAAAATATATCATAGAAAAGGCAATTAAAACATGTAAAGTCGACAAAACTATCAACAATAGGTTGGTCGATTTATACCTACTACCTATTACTATGCGTATTTTTTAAAAAATTTAAATTTTTATGAATTAATCTGAGATAACCTCTCTGACGAGGAAGAATTTATGACTACAAAATCTTAGAGAATGGCGTCCCCAAGGGGAGTCGAACCCCTGTTACCGCCGTGAAAGGGCGGTGTCCTAGGCCTCTAGACGATGGGGACCTGCGGTTGTAAGGTCCGCTATTTTGGCTGCGCTTGGCTAGAATGTCAATGTCTAAAATAACTACCGCAAATCTATTATTACAAAATTCATTTTTACGCTGTATATTTAAGCTTAATAATATTTATATAGGATAACTATGTCGAATCAAAACATAAACCTAAGCGATACGCTATACCAATATATGTTATCTATTTCCTTACGTGAACCTGCTATTTTGAAGTCACTCCGAGAAACAACTCATCAATTATCATCCCATAGCATGCAAATTTCACCTGAGCAAGGCCAATTGATGGGATTTTTGATTGAATTAACTAGCGCTGTAAAAACATTGGAGATAGGTGTCTATACCGGTTATAGCGCTTTAGTCGTGGCTTTAGCCTTACCTGAAATAGGAAAAATTATTGCTTGCGATATCAATAAAGAAACAACTTCTATAGCACTCGATTTTTGGCGGAAAGCGGGCATAGCGCATAAAATAGATCTAAAATTAGCACCTGCATTAGAAACTCTAGATAATTTAATTAAACAAGACCATTCGAATAGTTTTGACTTTATCTTTATTGATGCAGATAAGCAAAATTACTTAAATTACTATGCACGTTCATTAACACTACTCCGACCAGGAGGCCTAATGCTTGTCGATAACGTACTTTGGAGTGGTCGAGTCGCTGACACGCAGGCTCACGACAAACAAACTTTAGCCATTCGTACATTTAATCAAGCTATTTATCAAGATAAGCGCATTAGTGTGTGTTTAATCCCAATAGGTGATGGCCTGACTTTAATAAGAAAACGTTAGTAGTTTTTATTTTTAGCAAAAGTTTATATCGTAGCGATATCTCCTTTTTGTTCTAACCATATTTTTCGATCTCCGGAGCGTTTTTTGGCTAACAACATATCCATTAAAGAAAGCGTTTTTTGTTCATTATCGATGGTAAGCTGAACCAGACGTCGGGTATCGGGTGCCATCGTTGTTTCTCGCAATTGCATGGGATTCATTTCACCTAAGCCTTTAAATCGCTGTATGCTGATTTTTCCTTTTTTATTCTCTGCTGTTAATCGATCTAAAATACCTTGTTTTTCTTCATCGTCTAAGGCATAAAAAACTTCTTTGCCCATATCTATACGATAAAGTGGCGGCATAGCAATATAAATATGTCCTGCTTCAATTAGCAAACTAAAATGTTTTAAAAATAACCCGCATAATAACGTAGCAATATGCAAACCATCCGAATCAGCATCGGCTAAAATACAAATCTTACCATAACGTAACCCTGATAAATCACTAGACCCTGGATCAACACCCATAGCCACGGCAATATCGTGAATTTCTTGCGAACCTAATACTTGATTACTAGCCACTTCCCAAGAATTTAATATTTTTCCTCGCAACGGCATAATCGCTTGAAATTCTCTATCTCGTGCTTGTTTTGCGGAGCCACCTGCGGAATCACCTTCAACTAAAAATAATTCTGTACGGCTTAAATCAGTTTGCGTACAGTCAGCTAATTTTCCTGGTAATACTGCCCCACTTAAAATTTTCTTACGTGCGATTTGCTTACTAACACGTAAACGTTTTTGTGCATTGGCTATCATTAATTCAGCTAAATTTTCTGCCTCAGAAATATGCTGATTGAGCCATAAACTAAAAGCATCCTTGATGACACCTGAAACAAATGCTGCGGATTGACGTGAAGTAAGTCTTTCTTTAGTTTGACCTGAAAATTGAGGTTCTAATAATTTTACAGACAATATATAATGGCATCCTTCCCAAACATCTTCAGGTGCTAATTTTAAGCCCCGTGGTAACAAATCACGTAATTGGCAAAATTCTCTCATTGCTTCTAGTAAGCCGGTACGTAAACCATTGACATGCGTTCCACCCTGAATAGTTGGAATTAAATTGACGTAGCTTTCCATTAAGCCATCACCACTCTCTAAAAGCCAGCATAATGCCCAATCAACTTCCTCCGTTTCAGCAGCAAAATGACCATGAAAAGGTTCTATAGGTAAACGTTCATATTGACTTAAACTATCTTTTAGATAGCTAACAACACCATCCTCATAAAACCATTCTTCTTTTTTATTATTTTGCTTGTCAGTAAAACTAACGTGTAAGCCCGGACAAAGGACGGCTTTTGCTCGCAAACTATGTTTTAAACGACTAACTGAAAATTTTTCATTATCAAAATAATGCTTATCCGGCCAAAAGCGTAACGAGGTCCCTGATACTGCGTGATCAGCTTTGCCTAGTTTCTTTAGATTAGATTTTTTACTGCCATGTTCAAACTGAATTTGGTAAATAAAACCATCTCGTTTAATGGTAACTTCCAAGTGGCGCGATAAAGCGTTGACTACAGATACACCGACACCATGCAAGCCCCCTGAATAACGATAATTTTTATGATTAAATTTACCACCCGCATGGAGTCTTGTGAGAATAAGCTCTACACCTGTCACTTTTTCTTCGGGATGAATATCAACAGGCATACCACGACCATCATCACTCACTTCTAAAGAATTATCCGAATATAACACCACATCAATATGTCGTGCATAACCGACGATAGCTTCGTCAACACTGTTATCAATAACTTCTTGCGCCAAATGATTAGGACGAGAGGTATCGGTATACATACCCGGTCGTCGTTTTACTGGATCAAGGCCGCTTAAAACTTCAATCGCTTCAGCAGTATATTTTTTTGATGAAGAAGATTTTGCGTTCATAAAATAATAGTTACTCGCTTTTTTTCAAAAAGGCGTCTCTAACCTTTTGTTCATTCTGTTGTAGCCATTGTAAAGCAATAATAGTCGAGGCATTATTAAATTTTCCTTGATTGAGTAAATTATACGCAACTTTTAGGCTTAAAACATGCAAACGAATATCTTCCCCTTCCTCAGCTACACCATGAATTCCTTTTGCCAATTCAGCATCAACTTGCCCGCAAAAAAGATAAATACGCTCTGAACTTCCTCCTGGACTCACCCAATATTGGCAAATGGGAAATAAATTCGTTATTTCTAGGCCAGTTTCTTCTTGTGTTTCACGTCGTGCTACTTGCTCTAAACTTTCACCTTTATTAATAACGCCTGCGACTATTTCAATTAACCACGGATTTTTTGCTTTATCAGCAATACCTACGCGAAACTGTTCGATTAAAACTAACTGATTACTATTTGTGTCAAACAATAAAATACCTATCGCTTCGCCCCTTTCAAAGACTTCTCGAATTTGTGTTGCACTCCATCCTCCGCTAAATAGACGAAATTTTACTTTCCATTGTTCTAGCTGAAAGTGTCCTTGATAAACTATTTCTTTCTGCAAAATTCTAACATCTGAACGATCGAATTTGGAATTCATAGAGCTATATCTTAATTATGAAATTTGGCATAATAGGGGCACTTACTTAGAAAAATCTAGGTTTTTCTTCTTTTAGTATAAAAAAAATAATGACTATACACGACTTTTTTATCGATAAATCTGCTAAAAAACTATCTATTTGCTCTAAATTAGCATTAGGTATTTATTTATTTTTTGCATATTTTACACCTACTTTTGCTGCAGATTTAATGGATATTTATAAAGCGGCCTTAAATAGTGACCCTACCTATCAGGCAGCTGTATCCACTCGACTATCACAACGAGAAGCAATACCTCAGAGTGTAGCTGTCCTTTTGCCTAATATCTCAGCTCAAGCTAATATTTCTAATAATTATCAAACTATTAATCAGCCTCCTACTCCGGAGCAACCGAATGGAATCAGCAACCTCCAGTCTCAGGGATACAATATTTCTATTAGACAACCTTTAATTAATGTCAATGCTTGGCTAGCACTAAAACAAGCGAGTAGTATCGGCAAACAAGCTGATCTAACCTTGGCAGCCGCTGCACAAGATCTGATTTTTCGCGTAGCATCTACATATTTTAATGTTTTATCTGCCCAAGACACTCTTAGATTTTATCAAGCAGAAAAAACCGCTGATAGTAAGCAATTAAATCAAGCTCAGAAACGTGTCCAAGTTGGTTTAGATGCCTTAACCAGTGTTTATGAAGCCAAAGCGGCATATGACAAATCCGTAGCTACGGAAATAAGTGCTGAAAATAATTTACGCAATAATCAAGAGGCACTGCGCCAATTAACAGGCCAGACTTATTCTTCTATAAACCGTTTTGCAAAGAAAATACCTTTACAAACCCCTCAGCCAAACAATATTGAAGATTGGGTTAATGCAGCCACTCAGAACAACCTCAAGCTAATAGCTGCACGCTATGGCGTAGAAATCTCTCGAGAAAAAATAAAGATGCAAGCTTCCGGGCATTTACCTAGCTTAAGCTTAATAGGTAACTATGGAAACACTGATACCTTTAATAATGTCCCTAACTCACTTAATAAACGTGTCGGAACTTTAGGCTTAGAATTAGATATTCCGCTCTTTGCAGGTGGTGCAGTTTCTTCCAAAACCCGCCAAGCCCAATATGACTTTCAAACGGCCAGTGCTAATTTAGATAATACCTATCGTAGGCTTATCATTAATACACGACAAAAATATAATGATGTACTTGCTGATGTCAGTAAAATCAAAGCTGAACAAGAAGCAATCAAATCTGCACAACTGTCATTGGACAGCACTGAAGAAAGCTATAAAGCTGGAACACGAACTATCGTGGATGTCCTTATTGCGCAAAAAAGCCTTTACGATGTAAAACGTACTGCAGCAAGTGATCAGTATAATTATCTATTGGATACTTTATTACTAAAGCAAGCCGCAGGTAGTTTAAAGCCAGATGATTTGCTGGAAATTAATCAATGGTTTTAACCCGCAGCAGCATTTACTAAGCAAAACGCCTCGCTAACACTTCTTGATGTCGTGGTTTCTTTAGATTCACCTTTGAAAAAGATTGTCCTCGGATTATTAAAAATAGTACTAACAGAATCTTGTCGTATAGGAACATTTCCATTGCAATGACCATTTTCTACTTGTTTTTTTTCTAATCTATTATTAATGAACTCTTTGGATTTGGATGTTCGATTTGAAAATTTGATCAATCCATTTCCAAGGCTTTCCTTTGAAGTATTTTCTTTAAAATACATTCCCATTGCTTCCTGAAAGCTTATAGTAGACTGTTGTTGTTGTTTTTCTTTAAAGTAGTTTATTAACTTCTCTCTATGTGAAGTTAATAACTTTAGTTTGTTTTGCTTTTCTGTGGCATTACTCTTATCGATCCAAACTCCATTTAAACGTTTTTCAGCTGTAGTCAATATCCAGTCTACTCGTTCTTCTTCTCGCCATTTTGCAGATAATTCCTTAGGTGTTTCTGGTTGGTCTGGTGAGTTATGTTCATGAGCATGTATATCGAAACTTTTCTTGATCGATTCAAAAAAAGTTAAATTATTTTCGGCTTTTTTAAAAGTCCAATTCCAAAATGCACTCGGCAGTAGCAAAGGAAAAAAAACTATATTTAACAACGGCAATTCAAAAGTATTTTCTAAAGCTTCAAAGAAACCAATATTATTTCCAAATTTTTTACAAAACCAATAAAAGATCCCGCCTGACAAAAGGAGAGGTGAAAGAAGTACTTGCAAAGGAAGTTGTAATAGATTTCCATGATCGTGATCATCCTCTCCTTCATGATCCTGTTGCGTATGATGATGATCATCTTCTGTCGTTAAAAAACTAAGATCCTGTAAACCTTCTGACACAGCACATACACCGGCTACTAATGGAGGAGGCACATTTAAAAAGCGATCCGTAGTGAATCCGATACTAATCAAATGACCTATAAAAACGAGTGATTGTAAAGGTGAAATAATTAATTTGGCTAGAATACGAAAAGGGTTAAAGAATTGTACCCAAGTTTCTTCTCGCTTAACCTTCTTTAAATTACTTAGTATATTAGAATAAAAAGATTTAAAAGCTTTAATAGGATGTTTAATTCCCTCAAATATTGCAATAAATATGCTTTTACAATTAGCAATAGTTTGTAAAGTGGTACTAAATCCATAAATTAAATCTGTCACAAAATTTATAGGTATTAAAATAGCACTTGCACAGTAAGCAACAAAAATTGGCAACTTAGGCGCTAATAATTTTATCCCATTCTGCATAACTATCCAACAAGTACCGCCAGAAGCCGCCGTTGCAAATACTGTTAAGCTAGTAATTCCAACTACCACTATAGATAAAGATAATAAGCGTAACAAATAAGTACCTAAAGGTTCTTTGTGATTATCAATATCTTTTCTTTTAAATAGTTGTAAAGTTTTACTAAAAGCCTTTTCGATGGCATCATTTTTTACAATATCGGTAATCGCATAATAGAGTAAAAATGTTGCTCCTATCGCAGCAAATATAGCAACTGGCCATACTATGGCCGATATGGTTGTTACAGATAATGACAGCGCTAAACCCACCGTTATTGCTTCTTGTACTGCAAAAGCAGTAACAAATCCGGATACAATTCCTACTAAAATACTAATTATCCAGAAAAAACGTAAAAACCATACACTGCGTTTTGCTGATTTCAGTTCAATTAAGCTAACATCTTTTATTACTTGACTAATATAGTGATTTTCATTATTAGCATCATTTGATATATTTATTTGCTGATAAAAATAATTTTTTAGTTCCTCTAGTCTTTTTTTAGCTTCTTTTATGTCCTCTTCATTGGCAGAAGGATTATTTTTTAATGCTTTATATTTTTTTCTTTGGTTCCAATAATCTTGTAGGAATGTACATTGACTGGCAATCTCAATCTCATCTTTTTTACTTAAAAATTTATTTAACTCTGAAAAAAGTAAATGTTTCTGGGCATTTGAGGTAAGCAACTTTAATCTTGCTAATCCTTTAAAAATACTGATTCCAAAAACTTTTCCTTCAATCGCTCCCGAAAGAAAAAAAGCTAATATAGCCGGAATAATATATGGGTAAATAATCCACAAACCGGAAAAACTTAAAAACCCCACAGATAGAATCGTGCCCATTGTCAAAAATGTGGCCACTACATAACGTAAGGCTTTAGTTTTTTTTAAACGCATGTCAATCTCTCACTCTCACAATAAATATTCAGATTCTAATCTCAAAGATTAGTCCTATTGGGTTTATCTAGAAACTCTATTAATTATTTTAATCTCATTAGCTTAAGGATCTATTAAATGATATTAAGAATCATTCCTATTTGAAGGCGAGATAATAACCAAGAAAGGCTGAATCATCAAGAAAATTTTTTGGCGCGTGTAATAATGACAAGTATTTTTCGTGCATTGTCTGAGTCGATTGATATAAGCTTTGCAAATTGGATTCATTATGAATGATATCGTCAGCTCGTTTGATACTTTCTATTGGTGATATTTGTGCAGCTAAAATGGCATCGATCTGGTTTTTTTCCAGAAGATCTCGCTCCTCTGCGCGTTGAATTTGTAATTCTCGCGAAGTAGTCACTAACAAAATACGATTTAATTTAATATAATTAGGCGTGGAAGGTTTTTTTTTATGTAAACTAGAAGTTCTTCCTTCTAATAATAATGGTATCACTAAGAGACAATACATTCCTGTAGCTTTTTTAATCGCCTCTTGTATTTGTTGGTAAATTAAAGGATGCAATAGCCCTTCTAACCATTCACGATCCTTCGGATTGTTAAAGATAGCGGCTCTTAATTTATTCCGATCAATTTCGTTACTTTTTTTTAATAGGTCAACGCCAAAACGGGCAACTAATTTCTTACGAATCTCCGAAGAATTATTGATGAGTTCACGACCAATTTGGTCTGCATCGATAATACTTACGCCCAACGCTGCAAAGTAACTAGCCACTGTAGATTTACCACTTGCTATTCCGCCTGTTAACGCTACAGTAAACACCTTAGGAAATATTAATGTGTAATAATTGAATTGGAAGAATTTTCTTTTTGCCCATTACCACTTTTATCATCCTGTTCTTGCATTTGCTGAGCATACAAAGCTTCAAAATTAACTGGAGCTAAGTAAAGAGGTGGAAAACCCGCACGACCAACTAAATCTGAAACTGCTTCCCTGGCATATGGAAATAAAATAGTAGGGCAGGTTATACTCATCACCTGATGATTTTGTTCTTGGGTGAATCCCTTTAATGTAAAAAGACCTGCTTGCTTTACTTCAACCAAGAACAAAGTCCTATCTTTCGATTTTGCTGTCACAGTAATTTGTAAAATGACCTCATGATTGTCAGAGCCTATGTCTGTAGTATTCATAGTAAACTGCAAATTGAGCTCCGGTTGCCATTCCTCTTGAAAAGCTTGGGGAGAATGAGGAGTCTCTAGTGATAAATCTTTAACATAAACACGTTGAATAACAAATTCAGGTTGTTGGGTAGGTTTGCTGGCTTGGTTCATAAATTACTCGTCTTTTAGTAAGGTATCTAATTCACCAGAGGCAGCTAATTTTGATAAATCATCAAATCCTCCGATAGATTTATTATTAATAAATATTTGTGGTACTGAACGTCGGTTACTTAATTTCACCATTTCTGCTAATTTATTAGCATCTTTATCAACTTGAACTTCTTCGTATTTTACTCCTTTTTTTGTCAACAATTCTTTAGCATTCGCACAGTAAGGACACCCTAATGTGGTATATATCACTACTTTTGGCATAAAATCCCCTTTTATAATGACTTGAAGAATTAGCTTTTAATGACAGGCAAAGCTGCGTTTTGCCAGCTCACAATTCCACCTTTAAGATGGTAACATTTTGTAAACCCTGCATTTTTTAACAGCCTACCAATTTTATGATGTGACTGTCCGTGACTATAATTAATGATAATAGGCCTTTCTCGATATGAGTCAAGCTCGTTTAGCTTAGTTTTAAGTTCAGAAACAGGGATATTAATGGACTCTGCGATATGTCCTTTTTTAAAACTGAGAACATCACGAACGTCTAAAAAAATTGCGTCTTCTCGATTAATCTTAAAAATAGCTTCTTGGACAGTTAAGGGCAATGTGCCGGTTAGCTTAGCATGTAATTCAAAAGTCAGTAATAAAATCAAAATAATAAAAAAAGCCAGCCACAGCTCCCAATGTCGTAAACTAAATTCAATGAACTGCTGCATTTTCTTTAACCTTTGTAGATTTGCCTTATCTCAGGTACGCTAGTCTAGCGAAATTTAACACCCATCGCTATACTCTCTTACATTTTTAATATTGAGAAACCGGTTTTATGTCTACACAAATAGAACATCAGCATCCACTAGAGCTAACAAATAAGCAAGCACATTATAAAACTTTGCTCTCTGAACTGATGGATATGGCAAAAAAACAAGGTGCTACCCAAACTGAAGCGAGTATTAGTCATGATACTGGTTTTTCAGTCACTGTTCGCAATCAAGAAGTTGAAACTATCGAACATAATCGGAATAAAAGCTTAGGAATAAATGTCTATTTTGGTCGTCAAAAAGGTTCTGCAAGCACCTCGGATTTCTGTCCTAAAGCGCTTAAAAATACCTTAGAAGCAGCTTGCCATATAGCACGCTTTACTACCGAGGATCCCTTTAGTGGCCTAGCAGAATCCAATTTTTTAGAAAAAACCCCGTCAGATTTAGACCTTTATCATCCTTGGTCGATCGATCCGCAAAATGCAATCGTATTAGGTAAAGAGTGTGAAGCGAATGCTCTCGCTATAGATAATCGACTAACCTTTTCAGAAGGAGTCATTTTATCTACACAAGAAGCTATTTATGTTTATGCTAATAGTAATGGATTTTTAGCCGCGTATCCTAGCTCGCTGCACCATATTTCTTGTAATCTTATAGCCAAAGATAAAATGGGTATGCAGCGTGATGGTAGCGACACAATAAGTCGCAATCCTGACCAACTACAAGCAATTGAAAAATTGGCTAAAGAAGCCGCTGATAATACAGTTAAACGACTTAGTGCAAAACGTATAAGCACTTGCCAGGTTCCGGTAATTTTTCATTCAGAAATTGCCCCTCGCTTAATTAGAACTTTTCTTGAAGCAATCTCGGGGGGGAATATTTATCGCAAAGCTTCTTTCTTAGTCAATTATCTTGGAAAATCTGTATTTGATAAAAAAATTTCTATCTATGAAAAACCTCATTTATTAAGCGCTTTAGGAAGTGCACCCTTTGATGACGAAGGGGTTCGTACCTGTAATCGAATTTTAGTTGAGGAGGGGGTTTTATGCGGATATTTACTAAACAGCTATTCAGCAAGAAAACTAGGCTTGCAAACCACTGGAAATGCAGGCGGGTTTCATAATATTTTACTCGAAACGAGCCAATTTAAACTTAATGATCTAATAAAACAAATGGGAAAAGGCTTACTAGTCACTGAAGTTATGGGGCAAGGTATAAATTTAGTAACGGGTGATTATTCTCGAGGAGCGGCTGGCTTTTGGGTAGAAAACGGAGAAATACAATATCCTGTAGAAGAAATTACCATAGCAGGCAACCTAAAAGATATGTTTCAAAATATCGTAGCTATAGGTAATGATATTAATAATAAGAGTTCTATTCAAACAGGTTCAATTTTTTTAGAAAAAATGATGATCGCAGGAACATTATAAAAAATAAACTTAAATCACTAGATTAAATCGGTACCATAATCTAAGCTTGCTCAGTTATAGACCATACACTGATACCGTCTAAAGTACCGAGAGATAAATAGGTTTTTAAATAATCTGGAAAAAGAACATCTAACACTCTTCCCGCTTTTGATGAGGCCATACGACAATAAAGCTGGCCGTTATTCCAAATAGCAAAACTCATATGTAGTACATTCATAGGAGTTCCTATCCGGGAACTTAGATAAGAATCATGGCCGACAAAAAAAATTAGACTTCCTGTCGGTATTTTTTGCCTTAATACAGAATTTTGTAGCAAATCAAAGACTGGAATATAAGATATACTAACTCTTTTACTTCCATATAATGCCTCACCTTCTTTTTTTAATTGAAATAATCGTGCTTCTTTTTCTTGGAAACTTAAATAAGGAATTCGAATTCTATCTGCAGTTAAATTGTGATACCAACTTCGCAGGTTTATCTGTGTTTTAGTCATTCTAGTTTTTTGACCTGCAATTAAATAACTTAACTCATGAATATACCCATTTCTTTTATTATTGGGAATCCAATCAGCACTAGGAAAATGATTACGTTGCGTAAAACTCACACTACCCTGCTTGTAACGAATTTTATTGATTTTGCTTTTAAAATCAGGAAGATTTTTAGCTAAGGCTAATGCCATAACCGTATCAACATAAGTTTCACAATCAAAATAATCAAAACGATACAAGGGATTTTGATCATATCTACCCTTAGTGCCTTCACCAAGTGCTCCTTCTAAATACGGTAAATTTAGTAATGCAGCACTTTGAATTTCAATTCGTCGCTGAATTGGATCATTCTGGCTTAAAGAGATTAATTGTTTAACAATTTCATCACTCGCTTGAGTGTCTGCAAAACTCAAAGGAGTAAACAAAAAACAAAGCACGGCTAGGCCATAGAAAAATCGACATGGTATTATCACCCTTCTTCACCAAACCTGTCTGTAACTAATTTTTCTAGCACCGTTAAAGCAGCCGCTTCATCTTCTCCTTGAACGATGACTTCAACAGGGCTACCTTGTCGAGCCGTAAGACCCATTACTTCTAAAATACTTTTTCCATCGACTTGTTTACCATTACATTTGAGCGTAATTTGGCTAATAAAACATCTTGCGATTTTGACCCACTTCATAGAAGCGCGCGCATGTAATCCCAATTTGTTATTTATCGTAATAATTTTACATATCATACAGTGAGGAAACTAATCCTCTATTTTTCCTCTATACTAAAACTTTCGCCACATCCACAGGCGGCCGTTTGATTTGGATTAATGAATTTCAGCGCCCCATTAAGTCCATTTTGTATATAATCAATACACATCCCCTTAAGCATAGGAAAACTAGCACGCTCAACAAAAACAACTAAATCACTATCAATAGAAAATTGTAAATCTTCAGAATGGAAGCTATCTACATAATCCACTACATAAGTAAAACCCGAACAACCGGAACGCTTAACACTTAAGCGGAAACATTTTTCGCCTAAATGCTTAGCAAGAATCTTTTTAACATGTTTAATCGCTGAAGGGGTTAAGTAAAGATGACTGCCCTTTTTTGTACTTTTAGCAGGGTCGTAGATAGGAACATTAACTTGTGTCATAAATTCCATATTACCACTTAATAAGTTAGGTAACAAAGTAGTGGTCAAAGACCTTTTACTTTATAGTAATATACCTCATTTTTGTAGTTATTTTACCTACAAAATAAGCAAAAAGGGCTTTTTTTAATCAAAATTATAAAGCTTTCTATTTCAGCCTCTAAGTATATTTGTTTAATTTTACAGATAAAAATACCTTTCTCATTAGCTTACATTCTGTGTATCCAGTCAAAAAATGGCGGTTATAAATCGTTCAAGTACTAAAGGATATTTAAGCATTAAAGACTTTTCCTCTAGATCAAAAAGCTATCCAAATTAAAACTTCATCACCATGATTTTCTAAAATGAATTAATTAAAAACTGGAACCTAATTTACAACGGAGAACTTTTTACTTGTGTCGTAAAAGTGTTTGTTGTACGGTTAACTTTAGCTATTACAATATATTTAATTTGCATTTTTAACTCTTTTATATGTTTAATAAATTAGATACTAAGCTTCTTGGGGGGATTCTACTCATAGTGGGCACAGCAATAGGAGGAGGAATGTTAGCACTACCTATTGCAACCGCTGAAGCTGGATTTACAAACTCCTTGATTCTTTTATTTCTATGCTGGTTCATCATGACCGTCAGCGCTTTTTTGGTCCTTGAAGTTAATCTATGGCTTCCTGCCAATACTAATATTATTTCCATGTCACGAATTTTATTAGGTCGCTGGGGTGAATCTATCGCATGGATAAGTTATCTTTTATTATTTTATTCTGTCCTTGCTGCCTATATGGCTGGCGGTGGAGATTTTCTCAGCGGCTTATTGCTTAATTTAGGTGTTAAAATACCTAGCTGGGCATCTATTCTTCTATTCATAGCTATTTTAAGTTATATAGTTTACCAAGGCATTCATTATGTTGATTACGTAAATCGTGGTCTAATGTTTAGTAAACTTAGCATTTATGTTTTACTTATTTTATTTATTATTCCATCTGTCTCCGACACTAAATTAAAAGATGGAAATATACTCTACTTAACAAGCGGAGCAACAGTGATGATAACCTCATTTACTTTTGCCAACATCATACCAAGCCTACGAACTTATTTTAAAGATGATATTCCCAAATTACGAAAAGCCATTTTAATAGGTAGTTTAATCCCATTATTTTGTTATTTATTTTGGAATTTATGTATTATGGGTGTACTCCCTCGAGAAGGAAATTATGGATTAATTAATATGTTACATTCCAAACATTCAACCAGTGAATTTGTTATGCAATTAAGTAATAGGTTAAACAATCCCCTTATTACTTTTATGGCACGAATTTTTACTTCTATTTGTTTAGCAACTTCATTTCTTGCTAGTGGACTAAGCTTATCTGATTTTTTAGCAGATGGTCTACGGACTACGAAACGAGGAAAAGGTGGGCTTATTGTTTATTTAGCTACCTTTCTACCTCCTCTGACAGTAGTATTATTTTATCCAGGTGCCTTTATTGGCGCATTAAGTTATGCCGGAATTTATTGTGCAATACTTTTTATTTTGCTCCCTTCTCTAATGGTTTGGCGTGGACGATATAGAAAAAATCCTTTGGCTAAAGGGTTTAGAGTAAAAGGAGGAAGACCCTTATTATTAGGACTTGGTATTGCGGGTGTTTTATTCATTAGTAATGGAGTTCAAATAGCATTAACCTAAGATTTAGCTTACAAATACATAAGCTAATTGCTATAGGCATTGAATTGCATCTTTCTTATCCAACCACTTACAACCCTTTCATCTCGGCCCGCTACCCCTTTTCCAAGTAAAAGTCCAATATTAATAGGGAATCAATCAATAGAAATTAGATTTTTATTTTCAAAAAATAATGATTTTTAAAGTTTTTTAATTCTTTATAGTAGAAAAAATAACTAAGATTTTCCTAAATTAACTAAGAAATTTCAACAATTAAATGGGGGACAAATATGATAATAGATGGTGTATTAGTCGGAGTCGTATTAGCAGGACTGGAATTAGGTATAGCTTGGATATTGGCTTGCGTAATTAATCATGAGCCTTCATCTGAAAAAAAGGAGGAAAAAGAACCCCCTCTTACTTTTTCAGCAAATTTCGCTAATCTAGCTAATTTAAAATAAAATTTAAGCTCATTGCTCTGCTTACTATATTTACAGTTTTAAACATAAAAAAATTTATCAAAATACCAAAAACCCTCTGGAGATTCTTCAATAGTTTTCAGGGGTTTTTCATTTAATATATAAATTAATTAAAATTAGTTATTAAATAATTTCATTATTAACTGCTTTCCGATTAAAAATATTTTTCAGCATAATATACAAATCTTTATATGGAATAGGTTTAGTTGAAAAACTATCAATTTCGGCTTCTTGGCACCATTTTTTCAAGTCATTAGCAGGATATGCACTTAATAATATTATCGGTTTTCGGTTTGTTTTATTATTTTTTTCTAGTATACGAATTCTTTTTCCTACTTCAACACCTTGCATATCAGGTAACCCGGCGTCGAGAATTATAAGATGATAAGTACTATCTAAACACATGTTTAATGTTTGTTTTCCATTTTCGGCAATATCAACCTGATAGCCCATTTTTTTCAAAAAAATACTATGCACGCGTTGAATAATCAGCTGATCTTCAACTAGCAAAATTCTTTTTTTTTATCCACTTTTTGTTTTCTCCTTGTTAAAAAATTTAAATTAAATCATAGTCCATAAATGGACTATGATGCAACAGTATAAAAATGTAAGTCGTCAAGCAGTTTGATTTAAAGTTAGATTACTGGCATAATTTTTTAGGTTTTAAAAAAATAATTTAACAAAGATCTTATTTAATTTTTTTGCTCTGTGTTGTTTTTATCAAATAGAAATAATGCTACCGCTTAATTAAATTAAGAAAAGAGACTTTGCAGAGGTTTATTTCAATTGCCCTTTAAGCACACGCTAAATAATACTTTAGAATATCTAATAAAAAAGTGGGGGATAAATATTAATCAACTCCATAAGCATACTGGTATTCCTCTTTCTACGCTAAAGCGATTAATACTAAACAAAGAAAATAATCCTACACTAGCATCCTTGGCTCCCATCGCGAACTATTTCTCAGTATCACTCGATCAGTTAACGGGAAGGGAAATTTTACCCAAAAAAAATGGCCTGAAGATCCCTTTGATACACTGGAAAGATATCATTAATACCCCTAAAAATAGATATCACCTAGCCTTTTCATCATTATTAATAAGCGATATAAGTTTAAGTGAAAACAGTTTTGCTTTAGTAATAAAAGATAATAATACCACTAATTTTTTGGCTGGATCTTTATTAGTCATTGATCCTAGTTTAAGAGGTCGCAATCGAGATTTTATAATTGTACATAAAAAAGGCATGCGTAAACCACAGCTTATACAAAAAATTATTTATGAAAATAAAATCTATTTGAAAAATTTAAATGCTAAATCTGAAATTATTAAATTTTCGAAGTGCTACAAAATTTTAGGGGTAGTTATACAAATAAGAATGAATTATAAAAAAAGTAAATTTTATGTTAATTTCGAGGATGAAAAAGGCAACAGCGCCCAAAAATATTAATCAATATATCCTTATATTAGGGATGATAAACATTACGATTAGTTTAGCAGCTGACGTTGTAGCCTATAAATTAGTATTTCTTGGTCCGGCATTAGTGCCTGGCGCACCGCTGATTTTTCCTTTAACTTATATTATTGGAGATATAGTAGCAGAAGTTTATGGTTATAATGCGGCTAAACAAATTATATGGGTTACGTTAATCTGTGAATTATTTTTTTCGATTGCAATAAAATTAATTATTCATTTACCTTCACCCAATTTTTGGCACGATCAACCTTCTTATAATCAAGTAATAGATCCTATATTAAGGTTTGTTTTAGCAGGTATATTGGCGGTTATAAGTAGCAGTTTTATCAATATCTATATAATTTCAAAATGGAAAATATTAATGAAAGGTAGACACTTTTGGCTACGCAGTTTAGGATCATCTGCTATTGGTGGTTTTATTTTAGTTCTCATCACTATATTATTTGGATTTAGTGGTCATATACATTTTTCACAATTGGGATATATGATTTTATCCGTTTATTCAATCGAAATATTATATTCTTTGCTAGGTGTATGGCCCGCTTCACTAATTACCGGGTTCTTAAAAATGGAAGAGCAACTCGATGTCTATGATACTGAAACTGATTTTAACCCTTTTAGATAGATTTTTTTCAAATAGGAAAAACAAATGCCCACAAATAAACCAGATTTTTTAGACAGGCTGAGACAAAATCTCGAATCAGAGGTGAATTCAGTACCTGAAAAAAAAACTTGCTTCGCAGAGATCATAAAAAGTATCGAATCATTAGATGAAATAACAGCTGAGAGGCTAATTAAGCATCTCGATCTAAAAACTATTAAAGGTGTTACTGACGAAGATGGTTATTTTAAAGAATTTGTAAATACAATTGTTAAGAATGAACGGGAAAGTCAAACTGAAATATTTTATCTCTTAAAAGGAAAGCAAGTATCATGCTTACATAGTCTAGGTACTACTGAAACATGGCATTGGCTTGACGGCAAAGAGATTTCTATTTTTATTTTTAAAGCACAGGGGCTAGAGAAAATCACTTTAAGTGAAAAGAATCCTCTTCACACAATTGATAAAAATACATTATTTGGGGCTAAAATAACTAATCTAATAGATGATAATGATTATGCATTGGTAACCTGTTTATGCAAACCTGGTTTCGTTCCAAAACATTATTGCAACCCATCTAAAGAAGAAATTTATACACTTCTTAAAACTTATCCCGAAGAAAATCAAACTATTCAAGAACTTACTCCGAAAATCTCGACTACTAACAAAAATATTTTTCAATCAATATTTCAAATTTTTACCTGCTGTATTGGTGTAAAAAAAAATGAAGAACAAACTCCTTTAATTAACCCATCGCAAACTAATCGGTAATTAGACTGAAATGCTTGGAGATATAGATTGAATTTTAAATACGTAGAAAATTATATTTTAACAATTAAAGCAAAATATAAATCCTTACAAAAAGCTAATGCTCATCCTTTTTCATTACGTATTATTGATGAGGAAGTTTGTACCAAAAATGGCGAAACGATATTCACATTGCAATTAGTCGGAAAAAATATAATTTCTAAACTTTATACGGTAGAAATTACTAATGATAAAAAATTATTAAAGTCATTATCGCCTATAGATTTATTAAAAATTTTAAACGCCTCGAATAAAAAATTTCTATGCAAGAAAGAGAATATTATTCTTTTTCCTTGTCAAGCTTATTACAAACTAATTGCTAAAGATTATAATCATATTCTTCAACAAACTATTTTTACCTTAGAAATCACCCATGCAAATAAGATTACTCAGAAAAAATTAACGGCGCTGGACATTGCAAATAATCCTTTAATTTTAGAAAAACTTACGCCACAAGAGACGTATGATTTGGGCTATGCCGTAGGTTCAGAAACCATACTTAGAGAAATACTTTATTTATCTCGTCTTTAAAAACCTTCGGAAAAATAGAATTATATCCCTAAAACACAAGCATAAAAAATCCTTATTTTTAATAAAATTTCTACTTGAAATTGAAAATTCTGCCCTCATGTTGTTCATATTGACCTATTGACTATCCTAAGAGGTATTGGATTTATGACGACAACTGTTGAAAAACAAACATTGGGCTTTAAAACGGAAAGCGCACAATTATTAGACTTAATGATTGATAAAATCTATAAAAATAAAGAGATTTTTTTACGTGAACTAATCTCCAACGCTCACGATGCCATAGAGAAATTGCGTTTTAAAGCCTTATCAAATCCTCAAATTTATGAAGAAGACGCTGAACCCAAAATTGCTTTAGTCATTGATAAAGACAACCGTACTATTACATTAATTGATAATGGAATAGGTATGACTTTGGATGAAGTTATTTCAAATCTTGGCACCATCGCAAAATCAGGCACCAAAGAATTCTTAGATTCTTTGACCGGAGATATTAGCAAAGACACTCAACTTATTGGTCAATTTGGTGTTGGATTTTATGCTGCCTTCATGGTCGCCAACAAAGTAACTGTTAAAACTCGCGCAGCAAACGAATCACCAGAAAAAGGTGTCTGTTGGGAATATAACCGAGAATCTAAAGGCGGATATACTATAGAAAATATAACCAAGCCTGAACGAGGGACCGAGATCATTTTGTATTTAAAGAAAGATGAAGAAGAATTTTTAGAAGACTGGCGTTTACGAGGCATTATTACTAAATATTCTGATCATATTACTTTACCTATTAGTATGAAAAAGAACATTACAAACGAAATCTCTTCCGATACGACGGAAAGCAAAGTTGTTGAAAAAGAAACTGGTTCTACTTGGGAGACAGTAAATAATGCCACAGCACTATGGACATTATCTAAAGATCAGATTAATGATGAGAAATATAAGAAATTTTACACACATCTCACACATGACCAAAATGATCCATTTACTTGGATTCATAATAAAATAGAAGGGAGTCAAGAATATACTACTTTACTGTATATCCCCTTGCAGGCAGGGCCCTTTGATTTTTGGAATCACGAAAAACCACGCGGCTTAAAACTATATGTTAAACGTGTGTTCATTATGGATGATGCTGAGCAATTTTTACCGCGTTATTTACGTTTTGTAAAAGGAATTGTAGATAGCAATGATCTCCCGCTAAATATTTCTCGAGAAGTTTTACAGAATAATAAGCAAATTGATAACCTACGTTCGGCTATAACTAAACGCATATTAGAAACATTAAGTTACCTTTCTAAAGAGCAAACTGATAAATATTTACAATTTTGGAAGGAGTTTGGCAATATTTTAAAAGAAGGTTTTGCTGAAGATTTTGCAAATCGCGATTTGCTTGCTAAACTTTTAAGATTTAGCTCTACCCATTTAAATAAAAGCGAGCAAACCATTAGTTTTGAAGACTATATAGCTCGCATGAAGCCAGAGCAAGATAAAATTTACTATATCACCGCAGAAAACTTTTCAGCCGCTAGTCATAGCCCTAATTTAGAAATTTTTCGTGAGAAAGAAATTGAAGTATTGCTTCTTCATGATCGTATCGATGAATGGTTAGTTGCCCATTTAACCGAATTTGATGGCAAAACTTTACAATCGGTAGCTAAAGATTCAGATATATCAGAGATAGCTGAAGTAAGAAGTGAAGCATTACAAAAACAATACGAGGATGAATTTGGATCTTTATTAAAACAGATCCATGAAATACTTAAGGATAAAGTTAAAGAAGTTCGTATTTCGCAACGCTTGACCAGTTCTCCTGCCTGTATTGTAAAAGAACAAAACGCCTTAAATAGTCAACTAAAACGTATGCTAGAAGCTACTGGGCAAAAAATACCAGAAAGTAAGCCGATACTTGAACTAAATACCAAACATAAATTTATACAAGATTTGAGAGATGAACAAGATGATACTCGCTTAGTAGAATGGTCACACTTACTCTTAGGGCAATCCATACTTGCTGAGGGAGAACAACTGGATGATCCTGCTGGATTTGTAAGAACATTAACTAACCTATTAGCAGCAAGTAAACAATAACCTTATCTTTTAAAACATGTGTATAAGTCTCTTCGAGATGTGAGACTTATACACATCAAAATGGTTTATTCAGCTATCTATAGACTTTTTGCTAAATTATCATAGAATAAGTGGGATGTATTCAAGATACATGAGGATTGCGAGTTGATCGGTAACACAGACAACAATTCAAGTGTGAAGAATATGCCTTACCAATTAAATAAAGTACCATCTAATTTTCTATTAATGGGAAGATAAGCGCGTTCATAAGGGTATTTTTCCGCCAATTTCTCATTAAAATTTACGCCTAAACCTGGCTGATTACTGGGGTATAAATAACCCTTAGAAAAGCTATAATGATGTGGAAATACGTCATTAGTCTTCTCGGTATGATGCATATATTCCTGTATCCCAAAATTATTAATAGAAATGCCAAAATGTAAAGCCGCCGCCATTGTGATAGGAGATACGTCGGTTGGGCCATGACATCCTGTTTTCACATGATAAACTTCAGCCATCGCTGCAATTTTTTTCATGTGTGATATTCCTCCACCATGCACAACGGACATGCGAATATAATCAATCAGCTGCTCGGTAAATAAAATATGTGTATCCCATATCGTGCTAAAAACTTCTCCCACCGCGAGAGGAGTCGTTGTATGCTGACGTATAATTCGAAAACCTTCTTGTAACTCTGCAGGCACTGTATCTTCTAGCCAAAATAAATGATAGGCCTCTAATTCTTTTCCTAAACGAGCCGCTTCGATAGGTGTCAAACGATGGTGAGCATCATGCAGAAAATGAGGATTGTCGCCATAGGTTTTACGCAATTCTTTAAATAATTTAGGAATATAATTAAGATATTTTTCAGTAGACCAAACACACTCTTGCGGTAAACCTTTAGTGGCAGGTTCATAATACATTTTATCCTTAGAAACACCGTAGCTATTAGGCAAGCCTGGCACACCAGTCTGTGCCCGTATCGCTAAATAACCTAGGTCAATATATTTTCCAACTTGATCGATAGTATCGGAAATATCTTTGCCATTTGCATGACCATAGACCATCACCCCTTGACGGCTTTTTCCACCCAATAAATTATAAACCGGTGTATTTAAAACCTTTCCTTTGATATCCCATAAAGCCATATCAATCGCAGCGATAGCTGCCATAGTCACAGGCCCACGACGCCAATAAGCACCGCGATAAAAAAATTGCCAAATATCTTCAATTTGTGCAGGATCTCGACCAATCAAACAAGGGATAAGATCTTCTAAATAAGCTTTAACAGCCAATTCTCGCCCATTTAAGGTGGCATCACCTAAACCATATAAACCCTCGTCAGTGATTATTTTTAGTGTCACAAAATTACGGCCGGGACAAGTCACAAACACCTTAGCATCTTGGATTTTCATATCGGGAACCTCGACGAGATCTAGTTTTATATTCTTCGCACTTGAATTTTTGTCTGTGTTATCGCTCAATTCACAATCCTCATGTATCTTAATACACTCCGGTTGCTTCATTCTCGCGGCACCTTGCCAAAAATCTTATTGCTGTGACTATATATTTCTTTAAAATTATGTCAGTAGTTCAAATTTAAAAATTATTGAATGACTAGATCATTCAAACGGTTACGCCCAATGATTGGATACTGTTCGACTTCATACACAGCACCACTAACGGGTGCCGATTGATCAGCAAGCCAAAATACTACATGGGCTGCCACATTCTCTGGTGATAATAAACGACCGCTAGGCGCATACATTTTGGGTATTCTTTCTTGCCAATTTTTTGGAAGGCCTTCTGACATTTTTAAACAAACCTCATTCTCCGTAGGTGTCCATCCAACATTTAATTGGTTAACTCGAATCAATTCTGGACCTAAGCTATCTGCTAAATTACGTGTCAACGTCATGAGTGCTCCTTTAGAAGCAGAGTAAATCAAAAGATCAGGCTGGCCTGTGTAAGCATTCATAGAGCCTATATTAACAATAGTTCCACCTACTTTCTGCTTTCGAAAAATTTCTACTGCCGCTTTGCATAATAATAAAGGGGCATAGAAATTAACTCGCATAATCGTTTCGCAAGCTTCCAAACTGGCTGAGTCAATATTGTTGCGTGGATAAATACCTGCATTATTAACAAGACCATCTAAGCGGCCAAATTTTTTTTCTGTTTCTTTTATTAAATACACATAGGATTTTTCATCCATTAAATCAGCCAATAAATAACTACTAACTTCACCTAATTCTTGAATTAATTTTTTAGCACAATCTTCTTTACGGCCATGGATCATGACTTTAGCACCCTCCGCAACACAACGCCGAGCGATTGCAGCGCCAATACCATTAGTGGATCCGGTAATCAGAATAACTTTATCTTTTAACATCATTTAAATTTTCTGCCTATACTTTATTTTAATTAAAGAAAAAAACAAAAGGCCTTTTTAGTATTGAAAATACACTAGAGACACGGGGTGTCATACCGAGTTCACGGCTAGGCCGACCCAAACGCAAATTATTTTCAATTTGTTCTAAAGAACAATTTTTTGTTTCTGGAACAACCAAGTAAACAAAAATCCAACCCAACACGCACAGAAATGAATATAACCAAAATGTGTGGCTAGTGCCTATAAACTGAATTAAGGTCAAAAATGTCAATGATACCAGCATATTAAAACCCCAACTCGCAGAAATGGCTAAGCTAGCGCCTACACCACGAATATTTAATGGAAAAATTTCTGAAATAATTAACCACATAATAGGACCTAAACTCATTGCAAAACTAGCAATATAAATAACCATACTCGCTACAGCTATCCAACGTAACGACGTAAATACAGGAAAGTAAAAAGCTGTTCCCAAAATAACTAAACTAGTAAACATACCTAAAAGGCCATAAAGTAACAAAGGACGGCGACCCCATCGATCTATAAGCGGCAAAGCAATAATAGTAAATAATACATTGATTATTCCAATACCTAGGGTTGCTAAAATAGCATTGCTTGCATATTGAAACCCAGCTATCTGTAAAATAGTCGGCGCGTAATAAATAATGGCATTTATCCCCGTAACTTGCTGGAAAAAACTTAAGCCTAGACTAATAAAGAGAATAGGGCGCAACCATTTTGCCAATAATTGACGATGTGTTCCCTTTTCAATTTCTACTGTTTGACGGATTTCATCAAATTCTTTATTGATATTTTCGCCATGGCGTATACGCTGTAAAATTGTACGGGCTTTCTGATCCCAACCTTTTAAAATTACCCATCGAGGGCTTTCTGGCAAATAAATAGTCCCTAACAATAAAATAACCGCTGGAACAACGCCTAAACCTAGCATCCAAGGCCATTGTCCAGTGTTAGAAAAATAATAATTAATTAAATAAGAAAAAACAATCCCTATGGTGATGGCTAGCTGATTCAAAGAAACTAACATCCCGCGAATTCGTTTTGGAGCAATCTCAGCGAGATAAAGGGGTGCTGTAAAAGAACCTATACCTATAGCTATACCTAATATTATTCGACCTGTAATTAAGAAAATTAAATTAGGTGAAAATGCCGTAGCTAAAGAACCTATAATAAAAGTGAGTGCGGTAAAAACCAGTACTTTACGTCGGCCAAATAAATCACTTACTCTGCCACTTACACCAGAACCTATTAAAGCACCAAATAAAACGGCGCTAACCACCATTTCAACTTGAAAATTAGTTAGGATAAAGTCTTTTTTAATAAATAAAATAGCGCCAGAAATAATTCCAGTATCATAACCAAACAACAACCCTGCTAAAGCCGCAAATCCAGAAATGGTATAAATCAACCAATTAGGGTTTGATACTTTTATCATAAAAAATAATCTCTTTTATGCTATTTAATAATTACTTTACCTCTATCAAAACTAAAAGCAAGTTAAAGCCTAAAAAAACTAACCACTTATTTGAAAAAGTGTCAGTACTTACGGCTAATATTTTTCAATTATAGGCTTTTCATTAGGCTAAATAAGAAGGTTCAGGTAATCCCTTAATATCCGTTTCTATGGCAAAAAGCATTCCTGATTGAGGAGCGTCAGTGAGCTGTGCTGCGTTTAAATCTATTGAAGCCGATGTAACATACAAAGTTGTTAACTCTGGGCCCCCAAAACAACAACTCGTAGGTCTGGGTATTGGCATAGGAATAATACTATCTATTTCACCGGTTGGAGTATAGCGAGTAATTTGCCAACCATCCCAATGACAACTCCAAAGATAACCTTGACTATCGACGGTAAGCCCATCAGGAAAACCTTCTTCTTTGGGAACTTGTGCAAATATTTCCATTTGCCCCAAACTCCCATGAATAGGATCAAATTCATACTGATAAATCTGACGAGCAGGGGAGTCGCAAATATACATTAAGCTATTGTCTAAATTCCAAGCAACACCATTACTTACGGTAAAACCATTAAGCATTTCTGTGACATTGCCTTTATTCAAACAATATAATGCACCAATAGGCTCTTGTTCTGCGATATCTTTTGTCCCTACCCAAAATCGTCCTTGTCTATCACATTTACCATCATTAAACATGACATTTTTTATTCCTTGTAGTGGTAAAGCAATGTTTTTTGCCATACCCGTAATGGTATCAATAGTCACAAAACGATCCCTTAATGCGGCAATTAAATTTCCTTTAGCACACCAAGCGATTGAGCCTATTTCACTAGGCATAGTAAATTTATCAATGCTGTTATCATTATTTAAGCGATATAAAGTTGCAGCTACGATGTCTACCCAATATAAACACTTTTCAATAGGGTGCCAAAGTGGCCCTTCTCCTAATACCATAATTTGTTGACATACCACATTAAGCTTCATACTTGTTACCAAATTAATCGATAGATGCTTTCATGTTGATAACGATCGCCCGGCAATAAAAAAGGCGATGGAAATTTGGGATAATTAACAGCACCAGGAAGATTTTGTGTTTCCATACAAAAAGCACCATAACGTTGTGTTCGTAAGCCTGCACCAATCGGATAATCTCTCAAACTATTACCTATATAGAATTGTAAACCTGGTTGTGTAGTATACACTTCTAATATGCGCCCACTTATAGGTTCTTTAATTTTCGCAATGAACTGAGGCTGATGGTTTATTATAGGAGGTAATAAATAACAAAGATCATAACCTTTTATAGCTATATCTTTTATGTGTTCACCAATCGAATGAGGTTTACGAAAATCAAATGGGGTTCCTTTCACATCTGCTATTTGGCCGGTTGGTAGCAGATCTTTATCCGTGACAACATAACGATCAGAAAAAATTTGCAATACGTGATCCAATATGGTTCCACATCCTGCTCCTGCCAAATTCCAATAAGCATGGTTAGTCAAATCAACTGGTGTGGCTTGATCCGTTTCTGCTTGAAAGGAAATCTTTAATTCGTTGTCTAGAGTTAAGGTATAGGTGATTTTTATATCAAGGCTTCCAGGATACCCTTGATCTCCATCAGGGCTCATATAAAAAAAATTGACACTTGCTTGATTTTCCTGAATTGCAACTTCACATTGCCAAACCACTTTATCTAAACCTTTTTCTCCACCATGTAAATGATGAGCAAAATTTTTATTTTTACTTAAAAAATAATCTTTTTTTTGATAATTAAAATGTGCGTTAGCAATACGATTGGCGACCCGTCCTATAGTGGCTCCGAAATAAAATTCATGTGCTAAATAAGCATCAAGATGATCAAATCCTAAAGTAAGTTCCTGCATATTACCTTGTGAATTGGGAACTTGTACTGAGCTTAATGTGGCACCATAATTTATAATACTAATAGACATTCCACTTGGATTACGCAATGTATATTGAGTTATAAGTTGTCCATCAGGCAATTTTCCAAATGCAGACGACTGACAAACAATTTTCTGCATATTATTCTCAAAATAAATTTGGCATTATGATTCGAGGAATAATAGCGCCTGCTTGCTTTATAACCTTTGCAGCTAACTCATGGCCATATAAGCTAGCCTTTATGGGATCAAACCCTAATAGTCGCGCCGCTAAATAAGCACCATTAAACGAATCCCCAGCTGCAGTAGTATCAATAACCTTATCAACCAAACAGGTTGGAACTCGTTGTTGATAATTAACCGTAGCGACTAAAGCGGGTTCGGCACCACATTTAACTACTATTTCAGTGACTCCATTTTCGAGTAATCGTTGGACACAAGCTTCTGGTGTTGCATCACCAAATACTAATTGATCATCTATAAAAGTAGGTAAAGCAATATCAACATATTTTAAAAAAGGTTGTATGGCTTT
The DNA here is from genome assembly GCF_001881495.1 of Candidatus Rickettsiella isopodorum. Taxonomy (NCBI): domain Bacteria; kingdom Pseudomonadati; phylum Pseudomonadota; class Gammaproteobacteria; order Legionellales; family Coxiellaceae; genus Rickettsiella; species Candidatus Rickettsiella isopodorum. The sequence continues at coordinate 451,381 of NZ_LUKY01000033.1, forward strand.
TCTTGCAGAGTCCGAATTAATCCATAAAGAAGGGCGATAATTTATGTCAAAAATAATTTTTGAGCCTTTTTGCTTAGCTTTTTGTAAAATACTCTCTAAATATCCTCGACTCGCTTCATCAAGTATGGCCAAGCTAATCCCTGAAAAATATAAATAATCCATTCCTATCAATTGCTTAGATAAATCAATTTGATTATCACCTTTAAATAAATCTCGTGCTGCAGAGTTAGATCGATAAAAATAGAATGTTCTTTCTCCTTTACTATCGGTACGAATTAAGTAAAGACCAGGCAATTTATTCTCTATGCGACGAATTAAATCCGTTTTAAGACCCTCAGTTTGCCAATCGGATAACATTTGATCGCTATAGGCATCGTGACCTAGGGCGGTTACATAATGAATATCAAAAGCTTGGTTTCTCAATAATCGGCGTAAATAAATCGCAAAATTTAATGTGTCTCCTGCAAATGAAAGAGACAATGAAGTCGACGTTTGGTGTGATAATTCCAACATTGCTTCACCGATCACACCAATATGCTTAATTTTAGACATAAGCGGCTTTATTTAAATTGGGTTTTTTTATTATAGTGTAGCTTTGTTAATATTTGCTTAGCAAAAAAGACGAAGGTATTATGTACTATAAATTTATAGGACATTGATGCTTACTTTAATTGATATTCTAGGCCAGAGTCGCATTATACCGATTATTGTAATCGATAACGTAGAACATGCAATCCCTTTAGCTGAAATACTCCTGAAATCTGGATTTAAGGTTTTAGAGATCACCTTACGCACTGCTTGTGCCTTAGCGGCTATCGAGAAAATAAATACAGCATTTCCAGAAGCTATAGTCGGGGCAGGCACTATTGTCGAGCCTAGGCAATTTTCTCAGATAAAATCCGCGGGGGCAAAATTCGCCGTTAGCCCGGGTTTAAATAAAACTTTAGTGCTTGAAGCTGAAAAGAATAATATTCCTTATATGCCAGGTATTGCTACGGTTAGTGAGGCATTGTTTGCTCATCAACTCAAATTAAAAACTCTTAAATTTTACCCTGCTGAAAGCATGGGCGGCATTAAAACACTACGAGCAATCGCTGAAATTTTACCTTTACATTTTTGTCCTACAGGCGGCCTGCATGCTGATAATTTTTTTAATTATCTAAATTTAGCGTATGTCGCTTGTGTGGGGGGAACCTGGATAGCCCCCCGTAAACTTATTGCCAAAGGTGCATTTAATGAAATCTCAACTAACGCCTATCAAGTTCAGAAAATTCTAAAAAACAAGACCCAAGGCTATTGATTAATCCGCAAAGTCTACTCAACTTTTCGTAGTTTTTTCTTATGGATAAGCTAATCTTACGAAAATATTCAACCGATTTAAACTCGGCAATAACATCCAGAAAGAGCCCAGGACCAGTTTATTCAGCTACTCATTAGCATTTGGGTATTATCGAGGCAAAACCGATGATTAATCCGATTCAGACGCAGATAGCAAGCAGCCATAATGGAAAAAGCTTACGCTTCTTCTTTACGTTATGTAAATTTTATATTCAAAGATAAATCAAATCTTATTGTTTTTAAATAAAATTTGCGTTTTTTAATATTACAATCTATTAAGTAAATCTTTAAAACAATAAGCACTTAAAAGTTGGTAATATTTAAGACATACTCTTGGTTTTAGATCTGGGACTAAATTCGGTATAATGTTTCACTCTAAACCAAATAAGGAGAAAGGCACTATGACTATGCAAACCGTGGATAATACGCTTAATGATATTTTGCAGAGTAATTATATGCAGCAACTTGATAGACAACTAAATGAAAATCATTTATTGAAACACCCTTTTTATCAAGCTTGGTCTGCTGGGAAATTGTCAATAGATAATCTTCGTGATTATGCTTGTCAATATTATCACCATGTAGATGCTTTTCCGCGATATATTAGTGCCACTCATAGCAATTGCCAGCATTCTGAGGCACGAAAAGTTTTATTAGGCAATCTAAACGACGAAGAAGGGATGAATGGCCTCGATAGTCATCCGGTCTTATGGTTACAATTTACCAAAGGGTTGGGTTTATCAGAAGCTGCAGTGGCTAATAGTGCACTTTTTCCAGAAACCAAACAATTTATTGATGAATTTCTGACTCTATCACGCTCATCGTATGCAGAAGGCTTAGGGGCTTTGTATGCTTATGAACGTCAAATTCCACAAACAGCTGCCAGTAAAATCACTGGGTTGAAACAATTTTATGATATTGTCGATGAAGCTACTTTGAAATTTTTCTTAGTCCATCTTGAAGCCGATGTAGAACATGCCGAGGCAACTAAAACACTAATAAAAAATTTACCTATGGAAGAAAAAATAGCCGCAGAAAAAGCTGCAAAAAAAATAGCCAAATCTATTTGGAATATGCTAAGCGGCATACAAGCACGAACGATGACTAATGTTTGTGAAGCGACAGTCGTTTAATTATCGACCATACAAGGTTTAATTAGAAAGTTTATTGGTTTTTATACTCGCAGCAATTGGATTTTTGATAAGGTGTTCAGTAAAGCAACGGAAATGTATTAATATACATAAGAATTCCGAGTGGATCGGCAGCGGACAAAAATTCAAATGCTTAAGGGTAGCTTGAATTGATAAACTTCTAATCCTCAATTAAACCCATCTGAAACAGACACACGGCGAATTTTTCCGCCTAACTGTGATAGTTTCTCTTCAATGCATTCATAGCCACGATCGATATGATAAATTCTATTCACAGTTGTTTCACCTTCAGCAGTTAAGCCTGCCAGTACTAAACTCGCCGAAGCTCGTAAATCGGTGGCCATAACTTCTGCACCCATTAACTTATTGACTCCTTTACAAATAGCAACATTACCTTTTAAAGTAATATCAGCTCCCATTCGGCGCATTTCTTGGACATGCATAAAACGATTCTCAAACACTGTTTCGGTAATAATTCCAGTTCCTTCCGCAGTAATATTAAGCGCCATAATTTGTGCTTGTGCATCGGTCGGAAAAGCAGGATAGGGCGCAGTACTCACATTAACGGCTTTGGCACGTTTATTCCGCATATCCAGTTCGATCCAATGATCGCCAATAGCAATTTCTGCACCTGCTTGACGCAACGTATAAATAACGGCATCTAAAGTGTTTGCCTGAATATCTTTTAAGCGAATAAAACCTCGTGTGCAAGCAACCGCAATTAAATACGTCGCCGCTTCTATTCGATCCGGCAAAATTCGATAATAACCGCCTGTTAGTTGCTCAACACCTTCGATGGTAATCGTATCTGTTCCTGCATCACTAATATTCGCACCAATACTGTTTAAAAAATTAGCTAAATCAACCACTTCAGGTTCACGTGCGGCATTTTTTATAACTGTTTTACCTTTGGCCAGCGTCGCGGCCATCATTAAATTTTCAGTCCCAGTGACCGTGATAGTATCTAATTCAATCAATGCGCCCTGCAAACGTTCTTTGGTTTTAGCTTTGATATAACCATTTTCTATTTCAATTTTAGCGCCCATGGCTTCAAGTCCTTGTATGTGCAAATTGACTGGGCGTGTACCAATTGCACAACCACCAGGAAGTGAGACTATCGCTTCACCACAACGAGCAAGTAATGCGCCAAGAACTAAAATAGAAGCACGCATTTTACGTACTAATGAATAAGGGGCGTAGGAATCAATTAGATCACGTGAACGCACCTCTAAACTCATGCGTTCGCCTATGGTAAATTGTGCCCCCATGCCACTTAAAAGCTCCACCATAGTAGTAACATCTTGTAAGTGAGGAACATTAAATAAAGTAATGGGCTCCTCTGATAATAGGCAAGCTGCTAAAATAGGTAAGGTTGCATTCTTTGCACCAGAAATTCGAACTTCGCCTTGTAATGGGATGCCACCTCTAATAATTAGTTTATCCACCATTTATCTCTCTACTCTATTTTTATACCTTACGATGCCCAGTGATTCTTTAAATACTTACTTTTTAGTGCAGGATTTCCAAGATACTCTTCGCAGTTGATTTTTTTGTGTTGCAGCCCCGCAATCCTCATATATATTTTCTAAACTGCTTCATTTTTTCAGCGCCTTGCTCAAAAGACCAATTGATAGTCTTAAGCACGAAATTTATCTTGGTGACGAACATTTTTATTTCTTTACTTTAGGCTTGAACATCATAACGAGCGGTTTATGGGCAATATTTTTTCCAAATTAGATACTCTAATAATGGCAAGCATTTGTGTAGGTAAAGCCACAAAACGAATTTTTTGATCCCGTTGTTTTAGCATTCGGGTCCAAGTGATCAATAATGCCACTCCACTACTATCACTTTGAGTAACCTGTTCTAAATTAAAAGTCAGTAACAAGGCTTTATCTTTTTTTAAGGTATTCTGGCTGAACTGCCATATGCCAGGTACCGTATGGATATTTAATGCGCCCGTTAATACATAATGATCTTTCTTAAATTGCAAAGATGGCTTTTTCATTTGTATTAGTAATTTTGATTATTATGTTGAGCAAGTTTATTAATCAGGCCATCAATACCGTTATTTTGCAACTCTTGCGCAAATTGAGAACGGAAGCTTTCTATAATACTCACTCCACCTACACTAAAATCATAAAGCATCCATTGTCCATTCACTCTCATCAGTCGATAACTAAGGTTAATCGAAGGGCCTGTTTCGCGAACAATCACGCTATTAACCTGTACACGAGATTCGCTATTATAATCTCCCCTTAGTGGTAAAAAATTTACTCTTTCATTGGTGTATTGGGCCAGAGCACTCGAATAAGTACGTATAAGCAAAGTAACAAATTGTTGCGCAAAAGCTTGTCTTTGCATCGGCGTAGCACGTAACCAAGCTTCACGACCTAAAGCTTTACTTGACATACTCATGACATCGACATGCGGCAGCAAAATTTGATTAACTATTCCGTAAACAATCTGAGGTTTTGTTTTAAGTGTCGCTTGATTTCGTTGCAGAGCTGAAATTAATTGATTAGAAGTACTTTGTAGTAAGTCTACAGGTGAAGAAATAGCCCATGCCATTGTACAAATTAATAACCCAAAAAATACGAATATTATCTTTTTCACTTCTTACCCCCTGAATTCTTTAAGCTAAATATTAATTGGCCGATAAGATCTTCTAAAATTAATGCGGGATGCGTATCTTGTACGATACCGTTATTATTCAAAAATGTATGGGAAAATCCTGGGGTTAGGCTAATATAGTTTGCCCCTAATAAACCTTGAGTTAGAATACTTGCGGAAGTATCAACTGGCAATTGTTTATATTTGGAATCAATTTTCATCGTCACAATAGCTTTAAATTGAACATTATCGAGCTTTATTGCACTTACTTCTCCAATGTGCACACCTGCTAAAGACACTGGCGAACGTATTTTCAATCCACCCACATTGTCAAAAGCCGCTGTTATATTATAACCGTCTCTACCAATAGAGCTACTTAACCCACTTACCTTAAAAGCCAAAACTAATAAAGCAAGTATTCCAAATAACATAAAAAAACCAACCCAAATTTCTATTATTCTCTCGCGCACTTACCAACCTCCCATCATCACTGCAGTTAATACAAAATCCAAGCCTAGTACAGCCAGGGAAGAATAAACAACGGTACGCGTTGTCGCTCGTCCAATTCCTTCAGCAGTAGGAACCGTATCATATCCTTGAAACACAGCTATCCATGTAACAACGCCGCCAAAAACGATACTTTTTATAATTCCATTCACTATATCATCATGAAAATGAACAGCCGATTGCATAGCGCTCCAGAACATTCCACTATCAACACCTAACCAAACAACACCCACTAAATATCCACCCCAAACTGCAACCGCACTAAAAATGATCATTAATATGGGCATACTGATGAAACCACCCCAAAAACGAGGTGAAATAACGCGCCATAGTGGATCGACTCCCATCATTTCCATGCTTGTAAGTTGTTCTGTCGATTTCATTAAACCAATCTCGGCGGTCAATGCTGAACCGGCTCTTCCTGCAAATAATAATGCCGTTACCACTGGCCCTAATTCCCGCACCACACTTAAAGCCACTAATTGACCTAATTGTTGACTTGCACCAAATTTATTTAAAGTATTATAGCCTTGCAATCCCACTACCAAGCCTATAAATAATCCTGACAAGATAATAATGACTAAGGATAATACGCCAATAAAATATAGTTGTTCGATTAATAAAGGAAAACTTTTTTTAAAACGTGGCTTACGAATTAATAAATGTACTAAAAATAGTCCCGAACGGCCAAAACTCATTAATAGACGTAGACCAAACTGACCCAATAATTGTAACTTTTCTAATATTAACATAGCATTAATGCAGCAAATCTTGGGTATAGTCGATAGCGGGATAATGAAATGGAACCACGCCATCCGGTAACCCTTGTAAAAACTGTTGAACCTCTGGATCTTTATCAGCATGTACTTTTTCGGGAGTACCATGACCAATAACTTTTCCACTAGCAATCACATAAATATAATCCGCAATACTTAGCGCTTCTTTTACATCATGAGATACTAAAATTGTTGTAATACCTAAGGCAGCATTTAGATCAGAAATGAGTTTAACGATCACGCCCAAAGCAATAGGATCAAGACCCGTAAAAGGTTCGTCATACATAATGAGTTCTGGGTCTAAAGCAATCGCTCTCGCTAAAGCGACACGCCGTGCCATCCCCCCTGAAAGCTGATTAGGCATAAGATTTTTAGCACCCCGTAAGCCAACGGACTGTAATTTCATCAATACAATATCACGAATCATAAAATCAGGTAGCTCGGTGTGTTCTCTTAGAGGAAAAGCAACATTTTCGTACACGCTTAGATTGGTAAATAACGCCCCGCTCTGAAACAAAATACCCATTTTGCGACGTAAGTCATACAATTGTTCTCTAGGTAGTTTATTAATTAACCTCCCATCAACATGGATATTGCCACGCTCAGGTTTTAACTGGCCGCCTATTAAACGTAATAGTGTCGTCTTTCCACAACCACTAGGACCCATAATGGCCGTTATTTTACCTCGAGGAATATTCAGTTCGATCCCTGAAAAAACAGTACGTCCATTCCGATTAAAATATAAGTTTTGGATATTGACGAAATCACTCAAGTTACTCGTCCCCTTTTCTCACTTTTTCTATCAAATAATCAGTAACCTGCAGAAAACGCGTAGGGTCTCCAGCTATCCCTGTCATGCTGGGATCAACTTTATACCGATTATCAATAACTAATGTAGGCGCTGCAAGAATCTTGTCCTCTTGCATCAACGTATCACTTCTCAACAATTGCGCATCAATACCTGGGGAAAAACTCGCAATACTTTCAAACTCATGTTGCTTAACGCCGTGCTTTATAAAGAACTCTTCTTGAAGTTTAGGATTTGATAAATCTTGTCCTTCAACATGGATAGCTTTAAATATAGCGGGCGTCAATTTTTTTTCGACTCCCAACATTTTTGCAATATAATAGGCTCGAGCTAAACTGCGCCAACTAGGCTGAAATACTATCGGTACCCGCTCAAATTTTACATATTCTGGTTTCTTTGCAAGCCATTTGTCCAATGTTGGCTCAAAATGATAGCAAGCAGAACAAGCATAACTAAAGAATTCAACCACTCGCACCTGTGTCTTTGGAGTTAATTTAGGAATAATCTCCGATGTAGAAATGACTTCATAATCCTTTCCCGCTTTAAAACTCATCGGCGGGGGTGTTTTAGAATTATTATTCATTTTCCCACAAGAGGTTAAAATAATTGATAATGCTAAAAACAATAGGCTACGTAATCTCAATCTAAGCATACAGCCCTCTTTCAATAAAATACAAAAAAACAAGTAAAACTCTGTCAAAACTATTAGTTTGGCTTATTCCAGTCAATGGCCTCTTATAGATTATAGATATAGCAGGCAAAATCTTTTTTCTTAAGGACCACCAATAACAACTAAACTAATCTAATAGGTTTTGTAGCATCTATAAAAATGGCCAAGCATAACACAGCTTATCAAAAAACGTTAAGTGAGAAATACTATGACTTAAAGAAAAAATCTATTTTGAGGGTTAACGACACTTTTCGATTTACCAAGTAGGTAAAAAACGTGGTTTTTCTAATTACATTTAAAGTTTTTTGCACATTGAATTAGTTGATAAACGCATAGTATAGTTTTAAAGAGATAGTATTTTGTCATTTTTAGATATTTAAGTTGAATCTAAAAATCTGATAATCAAAGAGACAAATATTTTCTTCATAGAATACGATAAGGATTTAAAAAATATTAATAGTTCTTATTTAACTATTTTTTTATGGAGATACACTATGTGGAATATATCCGAACAAATACGTTATCAAATAATTGCCCAATATCGAGACAATACCATTTTGGTCAATATTCTAGGTCAAGGCTTATATTTTATACGTTCAGCTAATCAAATTTTTACTGCACCCACACTAATGAGTGGATTTTCACAAGAAGATGCCGCTTTAATAGGCTATATAGTAGGTTCAGAAAATCATAAAGTCTAAATTTCGATAAAAAATAGGTTTTTATTTCTAGTTAATTAAGAATACTAACTTTTTAGAGATATCGCATAACTTTTAATAACTAGAAATTGCATGCTGTTTAAGCTTATGTCAAAGTAACTTTATGAAAATCTGGCCAGAGGAGATCTTAGTGGCAACACAAAACCAAGAACTATTAAAAAGTAAGGTGGCAGAGGCTGCATTAGACTACATCAAAGCAGGCTCCGTTTTGGGTATAGGGAGTGGTAGCACAATAAATTATCTTATTACTGCGTTAGCCTCTATCAAACATAAAATCGAAGGCGTAGTTCCAGCGTCCATAGAAACAGAAAAGCGGCTAAAGCAGCTTAATATTCCAGTTTTAGATCTAAATAGTGTCGGAGAGTTGGCACTTTATATAGATGGTGCTGATGAAGTCAATCCCCAACTGCAACTTATAAAAGGTGGCGGAGGGGCATTAACACGTGAAAAAATTATTGCGGCTGCAAGCAGAAATTTTATTTGTATTGTTGATGAAAGTAAGTATGTCAAAATGCTAGGACAAAAAAACCTACCTCTGGAAGTTATTCCTATGGGGCGTAGTTATGTTGCGAGAGAATTAGTAAAATTGGGAGGCTTTCCTGTTTATAGAGAAAAATTTATTACTGACAATGACAATATTATATTAGACACTCAACATTGGGATTTTACTGATCCTATTAAACTCGAACGTTTACTAAATAATATTCCGGGTGTAGTGGGTAATGGATTATTCGCCCAGCGTCCTGCAAATAGATTACTCATAGCAAATCAAGGTGGCATTAAAACAATTGAAACATCATAATTTTATTAATAACGATAATAATCTGATTTATAAGGTCCTTGGGGCTTAACACCAATATAATCAGCTTGCGCGGGAGTCAGTTCAGTTAATTTAGCACCCACTTTTTCTAAATGTAAACGTGCCACTTGTTCATCAAGTGCTTTAGGTAACATATAAACCTTACCTTTTTCATAGCGATCATTATATTGCCATAATTCAATCTGTGCTAAAACCTGATTAGCAAATGAATTAGACATAACAAAACTTGGATGTCCTGTCGCACAGCCTAAATTAACTAGACGACCTTCTGCTAATAATAGTAAACGCTTTTTATCAGGAAAATTTATCTGATCAACTTGTGGCTTGATATTTAGCCAAATGAATTGGCGTAATCCAGCCACATCTATCTCAGAATCAAAATGGCCAATATTGCAAACGATAGCCAAATCTTTCATCTGTTTCATATGTGACAAAGTGATAACATCTTTGTTTCCAGTAGCCGTTACAAATATGTCTCCTAGTTTTGCCACATCATCCATAGTGACTACCCGATAGCCTTCCATGGCCGCTTGTAATGCGCAAATGGGATCAATTTCGGTAATCCAAACTGTGGCGCCATAGGCGCGGAGACTTTGCGCGCATCCTTTTCCTACATCTCCGTAACCACAAACTACAGCAATTTTACCCGCGATCATAACGTCAGTTGCTCGCTTTAAGGCATCAATTAAAGACTCTCTACAACCATAAAGATTATCAAATTTAGATTTTGTTACCGAATCATTCACATTAATCGCTGGGACTAACAATGTTTTTTCTTTTTGCATTTGATAAAGTCTATGCACACCCGTCGTTGTTTCTTCTGATACCCCTTTAATAGCCTGTAATAGTTTAGGGTACTTTTCATGGAGTAATAAAGTAAGATCTCCTCCATCATCTAATAATAAGTTTGGAGCCCAGCCATCCGATCCGATTAAAGTCTGTTCAATACACCACCAAAATTCTTCTTCTGTTTCTCCCTTCCAAGCAAAAACTGGAATATTTCGGGCCGCCATAGCTGCTGCGGCATGATCTTGCGTGGAAAAAATATTACACGATGACCACCGTACTTCAGCACCCAAATCAAGCAATGTTTCAATTAAAACTGCCGTTTGTATGGTCATATGCAAACAACCCGCAATGCGTGCACCCGTTAAAGGTTTTTTGTTAGCATATTTTTTGCGTAAAGCCATTAAACCTGGCATTTCTTTCTCAGCAATGGTTATCTCTCGTCGCCCCCAATCCGCTAAACTTAAATCAGCAACTTTATGGTCAGCAATGCTATTTTTTAACTTTTCTGTGATCATAAATAAATACCTTTTTCAATAACAATAACTTAAATTAAAATAGTAATTTTTGGTGTTCTTACATTCATAGCATGGATTTTTGTTAGGCGCCGCATATGATGCGCCTGCATCTATACACTATACTGAGGATTGCGGATTGCATGGCAACACAGGCAAAATTCAAGTAGAAAGAGAATAAATTTAAAATTCTGTTAGTTGTTTGCTTTCATGGGTTAATAAGTCTGCGCGTAATAATTCCTTCTTATCAAGTTTTTCCCAGGGAAAATCTTCGTTTTCACGGCCAAAATGACCATAGGCTGCAGTGCGTTTATAAATAGGCCTTAATAAGTTGAGCATTTCAATTAAGCCTCGTGGCCTTAAATCAAAATGTTGTTGGATTAACTCAATAATACGTTGATCAGATAATTTAGCTGTTCCAAATGTATTAATATTGATAGATGTGGGCTCTGCAATACCGATAGCGTAAGAGACTTGAATTTCACACCGTTCGGCTAAGCCTGCAGCGACGATATTTTTAGCAACATAACGCGCAGCATAAGCTGCTGAACGATCGACCTTACTGGGATCCTTGCCTGAAAAACAACCTCCGCCATGACGCGCCATACCACCATAAGTATCGACGATAATTTTACGTCCTGTTAAGCCCGTATCACCTAAAGGCCCCCCAATAACAAAACGACCCGTAGGATTGACATAATACCTTGTGGATTTTGTTAACCATGCTGAAGGAAAAGTAGGCTTGATAATCTCTTCCATGACAGCTTCTTTCAGATCATCGTAAGCAATATCAGGCGCATGTTGAGTAGAAAGCACTATCGCCTCAACACCGATAGGTTTACCATTTTGATAACGTAAACTTACCTGACTTTTAGCATCAGGTCGCAACCAACTCAAATTATTATTTTTACGTAACTTCGCCTGGCGTTCCATTAATCGATGCGCGTAAGTAATAGCCGCAGGCATCAACACATCAGTTTCATTACTGGCATAACCAAACATTAAACCCTGATCGCCAGCGCCTTGTTCAAGTTTATTGATCTTATCCACTCCCTGAGCAATATCAGGTGATTGTTTGCCAATAGCAGTCATAACTGCGCAAGATTCCCAGTCGAATCCCATCGATGAACTATTGTAGCCAATCTCTTTAACAGTTTCCCTGACGATCTGCTCTACATCAACCCATGCAGTCGTAGTTACCTCGCCCGCAACCAACACCATCCCTGTCTTGACTAGGGCTTCACAGGCGACTCTAGCATTTTTATCCTGAAGTAAAATTGCGTCTAAAACAGCATCAGAAATTTGATCAGCAATCTTATCTGGATGACCTTCCGATACTGATTCCGAAGTAAATGTTGTGTAATTATCCATTTTTATTCTCAAATCTAAAAAGAGAAGTGACTTAAAAACTAAGCTTTAAAATCAAAAAGAAGTATATACTAGCGAATCTTTTTTAAAATAGCTAATTAAGACAGTACTTGAACTAATTTAGAACAGTCTATTACTAGGATCGTGGTTCACGCATTAGAAATGTAGCTATAAAAGCGATGCAAAAGCCTATGGGGATTATCAACAACGCACGATGGTAATCACTCGGTGAATAGACTCTAATTTGGTTTACTACTGTTCCTTGAAAATTAGCATCCAGCAACCAGCCAAATAAAGGTTGAAATACCGCATAGCCCCCTATTGCCATAAAGGATACAACACTTACTGAAGTGGCTGTTAAATTCTTTGGGTTACTGGCTGCAACTAAGGGGTAACTCAAAATCTGACTGCTGGAAAAAAAACCTAACGCAAAAAACAATGAAGCGATGGTTATTATAGAGAAACCTGGTACACAGATAATCGTAATCACTACTAACTGAGAAATAATTACTCCTAACATCATGAGCGGTATACGTTTTTGAATTTTATCAGAAACCCATCCTACAACTGGACCACCCACGATCGTTCCTATAAAAAGTAAGCTCGGTGCAAATGAAGCTTCTGTTACAGAAAAATGATCTGCTTGTTGTAAAAATAAACTTCCCCAAATAGCACCTAAAAGAGCAATCGGCAAATTTAATAAACAAACATAAAGTCCACATAAACTATTTTGTGGATTCAAATAGGCGAGTCGCCAACTTTTTAATAGGCCTAACTTAGAAAGTTCTTGATGAGATTTTTTTTGTTCCTGATGTAAGTTAGCTGGATAATCTTGAACAACACTAAAAATTATTAAAAAAATAATAACGCCTAAACTTGCATCAAAAAATAAAGCATGGCGCCAACCTACTAGTTCGACTAATACAGTTAAAGGTGTTTGTGCTATCAGACCTCCAAACATAGCCATCGTTACAATTAAGCCGCTTACTAATGCCATATTTTTTGCCGGAAACCAACGCGACGCAAGTCGAATACTACTTAAAAAACAAAAAGCGCTACCAATACCACTCATAAAACGGAATATCGATGCCCAGATAAATGAACTTGTGATTGCAAAAGCGACAATACCAATAATACAAAGAAACAACGAAGATAGAATAATTTTACGTGTCGAAAACCTATCTAACAAAGTACCCGCAATAGGTAAAAATAATAAATTGGCGTAAAAATAATAAGCGGATAGTTTACCCAATCCAGTCGCATTAAGAGAAAAGGCATGCATCAAATCTGCACTGATTGCATTGAACATATTCAATTGAATAAATTCATAGAAAAAAAACAATGCCGCCGAAAAACAAACTATCCATGGCAATTTTTTATCCATTACCGAAACACTCTCGTTAAACGCTGAAGTTAGCATAGGTTATTCTCGCGAGTAAAAGGTTGGCAATAGGTTTCACGTAAACAAAATGCAGCAATTAGGCTGACTATAAAAGCTATCGGCATAATAGACATACCATATAGAAAATTACTAGCTGAATAATAAGGTATTCCTTGTGAAAAAGTTTGATCCCAACGCAGATCAATCAACCATCCAAATAAAGGTTGGAATACAGCTCCTCCACCCATGATTAGAATTGAAGCTAAACTGGTTGATGTCCCCGTCAAATATCTAGGATTACTTTCAGCAATCAAAGGGTAGCTAATAATTTGGGTACTTGTAAAAAACCCTAATAATAAAAATAAAATAAGCAAGCTATAAAAGTGCAATATGGGTATAAACATAATAGCTATTAAAACAAACAGTGAAAGCATAGCACCGATAATCATCAACAATCTTCGTCTACCAATAAAGTCAGAGAACCAACCGACTAAAGGTGAACCAATAATAGTGCCTAAAAAGATCATGGTAGCCACTAAAGAAGCTTGAGTTTTTTCAAGATGGTGTACTTGTGTTAAGTACAATGTCCCCCATAATGCGCCCAACAAAATTATGGGTAAATTTAAAAGACACGTGTATATTCCTGCTAAAGTATTTTGCTTATTCCGCAAGGATAAATTGATACTTTTCATTATCGAAATAGGCTTAGCAGCTACATCCTCGACCATTTTCTGAGATAGTTGATGCTTAGGATAATCATAGACAAAGAGATAAATCAATAACGTAATAAATACGCCTAATCCAGCATTTATCAATACTGCCTTTCGCCATCCTAAAGCATGTACTACGAGTGCAAAAGGCGTTTGCGCCACTATTCCTCCAGCCACCGCAATAGTAATGATAATTCCAATAATTAAAGCTAACCTCTGTGAAGGAAACCAACGCGTTGCTAATTTAATACAGCTCAAAAAGCAAAAAGCGTTACCAATACCGGCTATAAAATGACTAAAAGCCGCTATCTCAAAAGACTGGCTAAAAGCAAACAGCAGAGTCGAAAGAACCACCATAATCATGGCGCTAAGTATAATAATACGGATAGAAAAGCGATCGACTAAGATTCCAGCAAATAATAAAAAAATAACATCTGCATAGAAATAAGTCGCAGATAAGAAACCTAATTGGCCCGCATTTATTGAAAAATCATGCATTAACTCTTGGCTAATCGAGTTAAACATCCCCAGCTGGATGAACTCGTAAAAGAAAAATAGCGCGGCAGAGAGGCAAACCAGCCAGGGCTGAATCTTAGAAAAACTTAGATAGTCACATATTCGTTTTAAGGTAGTTATGGCCATTAATGCCTCAAATAGAGAGTAGACTTACAAACTTCCGTCTTTTATTTTTAGGGACTATTTGGGAGGGCTAGTGTATAGCAAACCAGGCCTATTGTCCAAGCAAAACCAATCAAGTCAGGGAGTATTAAAGGCTTTTTGATAGTGCATTTTCGAAGTAGCCCTCAACATCATTTGCTTCTTTTGGTACCCCAGAAGATGGCCCGAAGAAAGCACAATTACTCAGCTTCATCAATGAAGCTAAAGATTTCTTAGTCGCTTCTACTCTCGCCTCAATGAGTACCCCATCATCCTCTTGCATACAGTTACTGACGTAAGAATTCATAAAGCAAGCGATACTAGCAATCCTTGAGACGCATGAGCCTGTAAACACCAATCCTGCATTACCCAAAGCATTTACTATTACCGCAGAAAACTCTACTATTTTCCACAAATAATACGCTATATCTTTCGGTAAATCAGAACTAGGGTTAGAGCTACTTTTGAATAAACTATTACACCAAGCAAGCGCAGTGATTAATGTAAACGGTAGATCGCCAATAATTGCAGCTAAAGTTATTCCATCCGCAGCAACCAAACCTAATAAACTAGCCAAAGTAGATGTACCGATAAAATCAAGATAACCCAAACCAAAAAAGGCAACACCCATAACACATACTTTAAAAACATAGCCTAAACCTTTAGCACCATTCAGATTATGCCATTTTTCTTTAACATCTAGTTTAATTTCTTGCCATGAGAACTGGGATTGTAACACTCCTATAAATGTTCTAAACATCACTATAGTTAAACCAATTAACAACGCACTAGCCAATATACTCAATAAAACAGCTGACAACTGCGGGCATGCTACAATTAATGCTGGACAAATAACTGCTATCATTTTTGTCCCTTCAAGGTAAGTAATAGCTGCTGTTGCAATTCCTACCGATATGGAAAAAAAAACAGGGGGGAAAAGTAAAAATTTCTTACTCCTCGATAATTGGAGACGCTTACCTTGTTGATCGATAAATTTAGCCACCGCACCATTTCTGCAAAGATCTTGCAAAAATGGTGAAATATGCTGTGAGAAAAGCTGAAAATTGGCTCTACTACCCGCAAAGAAAATTAACAGGCTTAGAGGAATCACTAATCCAAGTGGCCAACTAAAACCGACTAGTAATACAAAGATAGCGCCGCCTGTACTTAGTCCACAAGCTAATGCTGAAATGAATTCTATGCCAACGCCACATCCATAGAAAAGTTTGTCAGTCCAGACAGAAAAACGAGAAATTAATTTAGTCGCCTCTGAAAAATTTTCTTCAATATTTTCAGGAGTAGAATTAAATTTTTTATATTTTAGAAATATATTAATAGCATTTATTAAGGATTTCTTTTTGAATTTCCTATTTCCATTTGATTCAAGACTAGGTTGTTCAAATGACTCAAGCAAATTTTTGATAAATTCTTTTTCTTCAGCATCATTAGCACTTGCAGCGGCTTGCTTAAACTGTAGCAAAATTTCATAAACTAATTTAAATAAGCCCAGATGTATCGATCTTCTAGTAGATTTAGGTATATTTTTTTTAAACTTCAATAGCTGACGTTTTTTTCTATATTCATCATCAGTATTAATCCAAGTTTCTTCAGGATCAGCCCAAACTTGAATAAAACAGAGAAGTTTAAATAAACTTAACAATTCTTGTTGGGAAACGAATTCCCTTTTGCTTTCATTATTTTGAATGTCTTTAATGATATGTTGCCGAAATTGAAGCTTTTCATCTATCTCTTTATCTTGAACGCTCTTGTCAAAAGCTAAATATGACGCTCGACCGGATGAATACAGATTTTTAATAAACTGTTCAGGATATATAAACGAGGCCTTATTTTCAGTTGCCATAAAATTCTCTATTGAGCAAAAACAAGCTCATTACCTAGTGATACCATTGCCTTAATGATTTATTCTAAGTAGGTAAAATTAAGAGAATATTAAAAAGACTGAATATATCAAATCACTCCTGAATAAAAACCTAATGCAGATATTTAAAGAATTTTTAGAGATAAGACTATAAAAGATCTGAAAGGAAATTAATTAGGCTTAACCATCTGTTAATTTAAAGTGTTTTCTGCACACTGAAACATAACGTTCATTTCCGCCTATCTCTATTTGTTTACCTTCTGTTATTTTATGATTTTCAGCATCAAATCTGATATTCATAATCGCTTTACGTCCACAATAACAGACGGTCTTTATCTCGTTGATCTCATCAGCCCAGATCAATAAATAGAGACTACCTTCAAAAGGCTCTGCACGAAAATCGCTACGCAATCCATAACATAAAACTGGGATATTTAAACGATCAACAATAACAGTCAATTGTAATGCTTGCTCTTTTGTCAAAAATTGAGCTTCATCGATTAAAACACATTTCAATTTCCGTTTTTGGCTTAAATAGGATTCTACATGATCGAATAAATTATCTTTTGGCGTGAATAAATTCGCCTCTGCGTTTAAACCAATTCGTGAATTTATACAGCCCAATTTATATCGATCATCGATGGCTGGAGCAAACAATAATGTTTGCATACCTCGTTCTTGATAATTATAGCTAGCTTGTAACAAAGCCGTGCTTTTGCCTGCGTTCATAGCGGAATAGTAAAAATAAAGCTTGGCCATAATGGAAAATATAATAAATCAAGGTATAGGTTATAATACCTGGAACTATTGCAAATGGGGAGAATCTTTATGGCACTAACGCATTCTAGCATGCTTGCATTAGGCACCAAAGCAACCGATTTTAAACTAATGGATACAATTACCGGAAAATCATATCGTTTATTAAAAGCGGCTAAGGATTCGAAAGCCACGGTTATTATGTTTATTTGCAATCATTGCCCCTATGTCAAGCATGTCATCCATGAGCTCGTCCAGCTCGCCAAAGACTACCAAGCAAAAAGCATCTCCTTTGTAGCCATTAGCGCTAATGATGCCATAAATTACCCAGAAGATACGCCTGAAAAAATGACTCAGCTAGCTAAACAACTAAATTTTAGCTTCCCCTATCTGTATGATAAAACCCAATCGACTGCTAAGGTCTATCAAGCAGCTTGTACACCCGATTTTTTTATCTTCGATAAAGATTTTTTCTGTGTATATCGTGGTCAATTAGACAGTTCTAGACCTGGCAATAAAATCCCTGTAACTGGTAAAGATATTCGTTCCGTTTTAGATAATATTCTTCAAGGAAAACCTGTGAATCCACTACAAATTCCTAGTATGGGCTGTAATATTAAATGGAAATAAAGACTTAAGCTTTGAGTGTTATTGTCTTTGGCGCGATGTCTTCTACTCGAATAGTTTTTGGTAACTGAAATAGGCTTTTACCTTTAGTAACATGACTTAGTAAAAGATTATTTTTCTCTTGATTTTCCTCCAATTTCTTCATGTTTTCTAGAGTTTTGTCAAGTAACTTAAAAAATTCTTGCATTAATGGCTCAATGTTTTGGCTTAATGTAGATATCATTTTCGATAAATCTATGAACGTCTCAGGCCTCTTTAATAATTCAGCTATTTGTTTTCTTGATTTTGGAAAAAAAATATTATTTTGGCTTCCATAAAAAGTAGTTAAATCTTTTGTATTTCCAATTTTTGCATCTTTCAATATAGATTGGATCAAAAATAAAGTATCTACGTATTCAATATTTTTTTTGGTATCCCCTGACGCTCTATTCTCAATGGGGAACTCATTAATATCAAAAAGTTTAACAATTTGTGTAAATTTATAATTTACTATATAGAGAAGAAGTTGCTCGGATAATTTTTTTTTAAATGATACTGATACTAAAAACAAAGGATTCATTTTATAACTAAGAAAATGCCACCATTTTACTTTTAAAATAAATTTGTTATGAATTCTTTCAAATAACATTCTATCTAGATTAGATACGTCAAATTTTGATGCTAAAAACTCTAAATTATTTATATTATTAATAAAAAAACTAATACTAAAAAAGTTTAAAATTAATTCTTTCATTTTAATTAAAAATGATTTAAATAAAGAAATATTAGTTCGCTTATTGGGATATCCATCTAAACGTACTTGAAAAAAATAATTATCTAAATACTTTTTAATTGATTTTTTTTGAAGGTTTAAAAAATTTTCGATAGACAAATCTAATTTCAGTTTATTAATTTTTTCTATCACTGAATTTTCAGCTAAGTTTTTTATACATACATCTGAAATTTGATAAGCCCTATCGAAATTATTTTCATCCAATTTCAATTTTTTTTCTTCAATTAAGCAAATCATCTTTTCTAAATAATTAGCAATAGACTTCTTACTAAAAGTCCTACTAAAATTGTCTATCTCTATATAAAAATTTTTAAATAAATCGTAGTTTATACCCCATTCACAATAAAAATTTTTGATATCGTCGAGCATGGGTATTAAAGTGTAAATATTATCTGAGACAATCTGAACTTTTTTCATTAATTTTTCCAGATTTGAATAATTAATAGTTAGCAAAAAATTGTCTAGATACTTATTTTTTATATCTAAAAACTTTGGAAGTTGAAAAAAAACTTTAGATTCCTTATATACAGAAAGTGTTATATTAGGATCTTGAATTTTAAAATCATAAATCTTTTTACGAATTGCTTCTTTAAATTCTTCTAACGCAATGGATTGAAAAATAATTTCAATGCTACGTTCATATTGAAATCCAATTTTCTCCTTAGACAAGATACTCCTGAGTATTACTGCTTCACGTATGTCTTTAGTTAGTTGAGTCTCATTATCATAACGAGAAATTATTTTATGATACATTTGATTAATGTTGATATGAGTATTTGTTTGGTTAACAATTTCATTCCTGCAAATTTTTCTTTTTTTATTAGCAACAAAACCTTTTCCTTTGGCATCAAATTCAATTATTTGAGGTTTAACTCTTCTACGTAATCCTATTTTTTTAATTTCAGATGTATTTTTTATCATAAAATTTTCTAATTCAGATTTATCATTCTCATCGGCAGTGTAAATATATTTTTTAAGGCTTGAGATGAACGTTAGTATTTCTTCATTAGGCAGATGATTAAAGTTATTTATAATAAAATTCAAATAACCTTCTATTAGAATTTGTTTTTCTCTGCTAAATTTGCTTTTAAAATAAAAATATACTGTGTCTATTATGACTGCTAAAATAGCAATATCGGTGGGAGGTAGAGACTCAGATTTAAATTGCTTAATCCAATTCGCTATTTGTTGTAAGTTTTCAGAAGAGTCTTTCTTTTCTAGCTTATCAATAATTTCTTTATTTTTTTCTAGTATTTTATCAATTATTATAGCGTTATTGACGAGCTCTTCAGTTTCAATTGTCATTTCAGTTCTCATTATTTATTTTTTTATTATAATTTATTTGTCTCGATTTTTAGCTTAATTTACTCCATTAAAGGTAAAAATTAATGCGTTAAAATCGATGTTAGGCTACGAAAAAATTGACAGGAAATTTCATGATCAAAAACAGCTGAAACATCCGCTTTAAAAAGATGGACTTGTGTTACTAAGTGCAACGACAAGGTTTGCCTTTTCATTTAAGCTAATGACATAAGATAAACAACGTTGTTCGGCCCAGATCCTAGCTAAATTCATTTTATCCATCCAAAGCCAATGTATAACGCTAAAACTTAACAAACCTCTTTTCCGAAAATTATTCATTATTTTTAATAGTTTTACTTTATTTTCAAGTAAATGGTAGATTACATGCAACGAGTAGGTCTAGGCAATCCCGCTAACTTACTTGCTTGTTTAAGTATTCCTTTTGGAAATAGATTATTAAGATAAATACTGCAGGCTTTTTCAGGACCTAGCTGTACCGCTAATTGATTAACCAAAATTCTGATCGGGGGAGTTTTATGATATTGCTGATAGAAATTGCGCAAAAAATAGATAACATGCCAATGATCTTTGATAAGCGTCAGTGCCTCATCTTTGGCAATTTTAATGGCTACTTCCTCATGCCAATCAGCCGAATGAACCAAATATCCGAATTGATCCGTTAAAATTTCCGCACCATTAACTATTAAACCTATCAATGTAACCACCTGCTGCTAAGACAATGCAACAAAATACTTTCTTAAAAGTTGAGATGAAGCTATTTTTTAAGCAGCCTTTCTTATTCTCTCTATTTACGAACCTCTTTAAAAAGATAGTTGAGAAGCTTTTTCCGATCCAGCTAAATTGAACAAGAATTAAACTCTATAGGTATATCCCAGCCATCCATTAACAGCAACCTTGGTTACCTAACGAGTTTATTTTATCTCAGTCGTTATAAAAAACTGAAATAAATTAATCTCGATTGCCACTGAATGCACCGAGTAAGTTCAATAAACTTAAAAAGATATTATAGAGTGATACATAAAGCGTCACAGTTGCCATGATGTAGTTAGTTTCACCTCCATGGATAATTTGACTGGTCTGAAACAAAATGATACCTGATGATAGTAATATGAAGACCGCTGATAAGGTGAGCATTAAAATAGGTATATGAAAGAATAATGTACCGATGCTAGCCAGAAAGGCGACTATCATTCCAACCATCAAAAAACTTGCCATGAAACTAAAATCTTTTTTAGTTGTTAAAGCATATGCTGATAGAGAAAAAAAGATAAGGCCAGTAGCTCCCAGTGACATCATGATTAATTCATGTCCATTGGTAAACCCATGGATATAATGATTTAAAATAGGACCCAGCGTATACCCCATAAATCCAGTTAAGCCAAACACAGACACTAAACCCCAAGAGCTATTTCGAGTAAAATTGGTTAAAAACAATAGGCCAAAATAACCAATAAGTGTAACAAAGGGATTTAAGGGTGGGGCATTCGTAAACAAGGCAATACCAGCGGTTATTGCGCTAAAAACCAGCGTTAACCCTAGCAAAATGTAAGTATTGCGTAAGATTGTATTAGTAGCTAAAACAGATTCTAAGCTAGGGTTTAATAGTATTTTACTAGAAGCCATATTACTTCCCTCGTATAAAAATTTACCCATTCTACCATAAGCTATTTTACGCTGAAAGACGAAGCAGGCTAATTTTCCTAGGTATAATTCACTCCCATAAAGGGTACCTCTCCAAGGTAATCGGCATTTGAAAAAAAAGATGGGCTAGGGTGGAAAATGCAGGTGTATAATCGGAAACATAAAACTTCTTTTTCGGAGTGTTAGATGAAACAGCAAGGAGTTTGCGTTCTTTAAGTAGGTTTTTTACCACTTCAGCAACGATATCAGTTGAATCGACAATAACGGTTGCGTCGCCATAAAATTGTTTGATCTGCTGCTTAATTAACGGGTAGTGTGTACATCCTAAAACTAAGGCATCAAGGTTATGAAGAGATGATTCTTTCAGATAGGTTTTAATTGCATCCGTCATAATAGTTTGGTCAATAAAACCTTCCTCTATCAGCGGCACCAGCAAAGGCGTAGCCAGTGTATTTAATCGAATATCAATACCCAATTCATCTAATTTTTTTCTATAGATATTTGAATTAATGGTTTGTTTAGTACCAATTAAACCTATTGTTTTATCGATATAATTTTTTGCTAAATAGTCAATCATGGGGGCAATCACATCAGCTACGATCGCCTTGCGACCTACATACTCTTTAACTAGCTCATAAGCAACCGCTGAGGCTGAATTACAAGCAATCAATATAAGCTTGCAATTTTGCTTAAGCAACATATCACAAATTTTAATGGAATAGGCTTGTATGGCTGCAGCAGACTTGTCACCCCAAGGTGCGTGGGCTGTATCGCCAAAATAAATGATAGACTCATCGGGTAACAGCTTAGTGACGGCATGAGCAACAGTTAACCCCCCAATACCGCTATCAAATATGCCAATAGGTTGTGAATAATTAGAAGACATATTGATGATAATTTAATGAATTAATAAGGTAATACCTAATATAAAAAGAAATAATGCAAAAAACCTTCGCAAAATATTCCCTGCAATGCGCTTACCCAATCCTGTCCCTATGGGAACAAAAAGCACACTCCCTATCGATATCCCTAATACCGCAGGCCAATAGACAAACCCAACGCTACCAGAGGGCAGATTATTAGCATGCAAGCCGGTTAAAGTAAAAGTTATAGCGCCTAAAATTGCAAGTAACAATACACATGCTGAAGAAGTCGCAATCGCATGATGAGTTGACATCCCCAAACGTAAAAAAACCGGAACTGAAATTGCTCCTCCACCAAGACCTAACAATCCAGAAATGATACCAATAAAAAAACCTATAGACCATTTCTTTATCGTATTTAATAGAATAATTTCTTTTTTTATACTAGGACTCCTATGAAAATAGAGTTTGAAGGCTACTGAAAAAAGAAATAAGCTAAATAATAATTTTAATGTTTGTGTAGATAACAATAGTGCTAGTAAAGCCCCCGTTATTATACCGACAACCATTCCTGGAACTAATTGTCGAAATAAAAGCCAATTAATAGAAAAACTGCGCTGCTGATGATAGACGGCAATCAACGAGGTAAAGATAATGGATGTTAATGCAGTACTCGTTGCCATATGCATTTGTAAATGTTCAGGAATATTTGCATGTGCAAAAATCGCAAGCAATCCAGGAACTAAAACGGTTCCGCCACCAATACCCAGGAGCCCTGCTAAAAAACCAGCTAATAAGCCTATGGATACATATAATAAAAAAAACATTTAAGAACCAAAAATTAGTAAATTTACTAATTGTAAAAAAATTAAGTCTTCATGATTTTAAAATTAGCAAACTAAAGACTGCGTACAAGGATATTTTTTTTGTCCTTGTTCAACTTGTAAAGTAATATGCTGGATATGAAATTCTTTATTTAAATCTCGATTGATCTTTAAATATTCCTCATCTGATAAACCCCCTTCGGGCATAATCAAATGTGCAGTCAATGCTGTTTCTTGTGTGCTTAATCCCCAAATATGTAAATCATGAACCTCCTGAACTCCGGGCAATTTTTTTAAATAAGTATAGACTGCTTTCTGATTTACTCCATAAGGAACCGCACCTAAGATTAACTCTACTGAACGTCTTAGTAAATTCCAACTACCCCAAGTGATAATACCAACAACTAACAATCCTACTATCGGATCTATCCATAGCCATCCGGTAAAATAAATAGCGGCCCCTGCTAGCACAACACCTAAAGCAATAAGCGCATCATAAGCCAAATGTAAAAAAGCCCCTTTAATATTCAGATCGGTAGCACTTTGTCTCATAAATAATAAAGCTGTTCCTCCGTTGATTAAGATTCCAATAAAGGCAACAGCCATCACAATAACTTCATTAATTTCTTTTGGATGATTAAGCCTATTAATCGATTCATACACGATTAACGCTGAGGTTAATACAAGTAATAAAGCATTAGCTAATGCTGCTAAAATGGTTAATTTTTTATAACCATAACTATAACGTTGAGTTGCGCGCCTTTTGACTAAAACACTAGCTCCCCAGGACATCAATAAACCTAAAACATCTCCAAAATTATGCACGGCATCTGACAATAAGCTAACTGAATGGGCAATAAATCCATAAACTACCTCTGTTAATAAAAAGCCTGCATTTAGTAAAATCGCAATAGCAAAACTTATATTTAAAGTAACAAAAGTAGGATGATGAGTATGTGACATAAAATCTACCCTTTTACGACTTCAATATTTTTATCACCGGGCATAATAAAATGAAATGTCTGCGAGGATAGATGTGGATTTAATTCAATTTTCGAAAAATTTATCACTGTTTGTTGATCTAACTTATCGATCAAACGCATTTCACGTAAGTAATTTTTTTGGAAAATCAATGTAATTGATTGAAATAATGCATTTTTATTTTTTGGAAATAAAGTAAAGCCTTGAACATTCATTAAAGGATTAATTATAAACTGTTGGGTTAAATTTTTAGGTGAATCGCTTAATAATGCCGCAGGAGAATCTGCATCGACTGATTTTTGTTTTTGGATGGTTATTTGTTGTAAATCAATATCATAAAACCAAATGCGCTGCCCATCTGCGACTAATAATTGCCTGTTAGGTCGTATAACTTCCCAGCGAAAACGACCCGGTCGTTGTATAGTCATCTTGCCGCTCACTTGCTGCAAAATCTGTCCTCTAGCATTCATCACTGTTTGCGTAAAATCAGCCCGAAAGGTTTGTAAATTATTTAATAACTGACTTAGTTGATCTCCAGCTAGCACTTGGTTAGTGACTAAGCAAAGTATAAGTGTTAAAAAAAACAGTTTAAATAGGTTTAAAAATTTCATAAAAAGATATAGATAAAAATTTTAATCGCGTAAATTCATTAAGATTTTACATTTATTTGAGCATTATATATCTATTATGCGATTGGATGCGAATTGGCAAAAAAGCTTTGCTCAGCTAACCTTGTTGCTCATACTTAAGTAAAGGAGGAAGTATTTTCCAGTTTAATTAAAATCGACCAATCAATGCAAATGCAATCTAAATCGTTTTGCGACAGATAGGGAACAAAACTGAAAAAAGGTACATCTATAGATTGCTTTAAATATAACCCATTTTCTTCGTGAAATAACATATTAGGATCAATTTGATTACATATACAGGCTACAATAGGAATATTTCTTTTTCTCAAGATTTCATAAGTTAAAAGGGCATGATTCAAACAGCCTAAACGCAGCCCCACGACAAGGATGACGGGCAAATTTAAGGCTTGCAATAAATCAAGCATCGTTTCAGTGTTATTTAAAGGGACAGCCCCCCCCCCTAGTCCTTCAATAACACAATAATCTGCTTTATAAGTTAATACAGGATGGAATGATTGCATAATTTTAGCAAGACTTAGTTGGCAAGCTTGTTGTTCCGCTGCAATATGTGGTGCTACCGCTAGCCTGAAACAAAAAGGATTAACGTGCTCATAGGGAAGATAAATGGTTGCTGCTTTTTGCAGAGCAGTTGCATCAGAGTTTCGTAATCCAAGTTTGCTGAGTTTCGCTCCGCTGGAAACTGGTTTTAAACCGATAGTGGAATAACCATTCGCTTTTAAAAAAGATAATAAATTAACAGCGATAGTTGTTTTGCCCACATTAGTATCTGTACCTAAAATAAAAAAACCTTTATTTTGCATTAGCTTATATTTTTTTAATGAAAAACCTACTTTACGCCTATGTTGATAATAAAGCCGATTTAGTAAACCATTTATCTACGAATAAAACTATTTAAAGGTATTTTGATCTCATTGGGATTATTCTGCCTGGAAGGCTTTTTTTCAGCCGCCCATGCATGCCCATAAATAATTTCCCATGTAGCCGGCAACTTTCCTTGGCTACGAAAATCTTCATAGGCTTGCAACAATTTTTTTAAAGCTCCTTTGGAAGTTAAACCACGTTGACGATCCTGAGCAAGATTTCGTACGCCTAATTTTTTTAGTTCCCGCATCAAATCTACGGCTTCTGAATACAATAAAGTAAAATATTCAACATCCATCACCGGATCGACAAAAGGTGCTTGTAATAAATTATCCCCTAAATCGTGCATATCTACAAATAAATGCACATGTGAATAATTATCGATAGCTCTCCAGCAATGGCGTAGCTCCTGCAAAGTATCAGGTCCTACCATGGAAAAAAGTAGTAACCCTCCGGGCTTTAATATGCGTCGTATTTCATTGAGGCTCTTGCTAAAATCATTGCTCCAATGCAACATTAAATTGGAGTAAACTAATTCGAAACTATGATTACTAAATGGCAAATTCTCAGCACACCCACATACCCAATGGATATCGGTCAGTTGATACGCTTTTTCTTTAGCCTGAGCTTGTGCCAGCATTCCATTCGACTTATCTAAACCTATAATTTTAGCCGCGGGATATAATTTTTTTAAAAACGCGCCGAAATATCCGGTACCGCAACCCAGATCCAATATAGTTTGCGGTTTACAACGAATTCCTTGTAAACGTTCTAATAAAGATTCTCCTACCCGTTGTTGTAATACAGCGACTTCATCATAAGTTTTCGCCGCTTTATTAAAACGATGGACAATTTGGATTTCATCTAATTGGGTTATCATTTATTTTTATCAATTTTAGCCCCACGGCTATTTGTTCTAATAATCTGTCAATTTCACTTTCTGAATGTAATGCACACAAGCTAATTCGTAGTCGCGAGGTATTTTTAAGTACTGTCGGAGGTCGAATAGCATTAACCAAGAAGCCATTTTGCAATAAATAGGCTGAAAGTGCTATGGTTTGCTCAGTATTCTTTATTAAAATCGGTTGAATGGGGGTCTGAGAAGGTAATATCGGTAGCTCTAACTGTTGTGCCATCTGTTTAAAATAGGTGATTAAACTCTGTAATTTCGCTCTACGCCAGCTTTCTGTTTGCAATAATAATAAACTAGTATGCGCAGCTTTAGCTAAAGCCGGCGGCAAAGCTGTGGTATACATATAGGGACGAGAAAATTGAACTAGATTCTCGATGATAAGTTCATTCGAGGCCACAAAACCGCCAAAACATCCAAAAGCCTTACCGAAACCACCCGATAAAATATCTGGCTTACATCCAAAATATTCACAAATACCCACTCCATTTTTTCCTAATACTCCTATGCCGTGCGCATCATCTACTAACAATGTGGATGAAAATCTTTGAGCGATTTCGATTAAGGAGGGCAATAGCGCTATATCACCATCCATACTAAATACACCATCAGTCATGATAAATTTTCGTCTAGAAATAGAATGCAATAAATGCTTCTCTAAACTAGCGAGGTTATTATGTAAATAACGTTTAAATGAGGCGCCTGTTAATTTTGCCCCATCGATTAAAGAAGCATGGCTTAGTTTGTCAGCAAATATCGCAGCATCTCTTTGCAATAAACTCCCCAAAATACCTAAATTAGCCATGTATCCTGTAGAAAATACGAGCACTTTAGGAAAATTAAGAAATTCAGCTAAGGCGAGCTCGAGCTCATGATGAAATCGATTATAAGCGCCAAGAAAATGTGAAGATCCACTACCTACACCATAATCATCAGCTGCCTGTTTAAAAGATTTTATAACCGCGGGATGTTTGGCTAGACCTAAATAATCATTGGAAGAAAAAGAACAAAAATTTTTATCATTATAACGCCGCTGCATACCGGCCAAGCTTTGTAAGACTTTACGTTCTCTATAGAGACCTTTTTGTTTATGTAAACTTAATACCTTTTCAAAAGTTAGTGACATGCATGCAATTCAGTATCGAATAATACCGCTTCTAAACCCAATTTTTTTAACAATGCATTATCCTGTTCAGGAGAAATGTTATCTGTCGTTAATAATTTTTCACCATAATGTATGGAATTAGCACCCGCAAAAAAACATAACGCTTGCGCTTCTTCACTCAAGCTGTCACGTCCAGCAGATAAGCGAATCATACTCAACGGCAACATAATACGCGCGACTGCAACTACTCGAGTAAATTCAATAGAATCAACTGGTGGTTTGTTTGCTAATGGTGTTCCTGGAATAGGAATTAATTTATTCAATGTCACACTTCTAGGATGTTCAGACAGATTAGCAAGTTGTTGTAATAATCCAGCTCGATCTCCTTGCGTCTCTCCCATACCAATAATACCCCCACAACAAACTTTTATACCTGCCGCTCGAACACAGGCTAAAGTTTCCAAACGCTCTTGATAAGTTCGGGTTGAAATAATAGTTTCATAATATTCTGGTGATGTATCTAAATTATGGTTGTAATAATCTAAACCCACCTCAGATAACTGCATGGCTTGTGCTTGGGTGAGCATACCTAAAGTGGCACATGCCTCCAAATCTAATGCTTTAATTGCTGATATCATTTCTAAGATATTGATAAACTCTTTCTTGGGCGGACTACGCCACGCAGCTGCAATACAAAATCGACCTGCACCTTTTTCTTTTGCTTTCTTTGCCGCTTTTTTTACTTCTTCTATGGTCATTAAAGGCTCTTTTTTCAACCCTGTATTGTAATGGCCACTTTGCGGGCAATACGAACAATCCTCAGGACATAAGCCTGTCTTAACATTAAGTAGACTACTAATCTGGACTGCATTGGTTTGAAAAGATTGGCGATGTATCGTATGAGCGTGATAAATTAAATTATTAAAAGGATACTGGAAAAGAACATGAATTTGTTCAAGTGTCCAATCGTGACGGATTTCAGGACTCGACATAGTAGTTTCTTATATCACAAAATTGCCAACATAAAATGAATAACCCACATTGTCAACTTCTTACGAGATCCCATTCAAGGAAAAAGTGATCCAAGTAGCTAATACAGTAATTAACACTATTAACATTAAAAAAATCCAACTGAAACTATTTTTTACTGTAAACACCACCGGATCATCATGTATTTTTCCTTCTTGGGCTAACTGCCACATATGATTGAGCCAAATGAACAGGCAGGGACAAATAAACCATAATAACAAAGGACTACTATAAAAAAATTGTGCTTTTGCAGAATAAATATAGAAAATAAAAATCAAAACCGAAAAATACCCACTAATATGTCCTAGTATGGCTAGATTAGTTTTATCTTTTATTTCATAGGCACGCCCTAATATTGAACGCTTATTTTTGGTTTGCATGAGCGTAAGCTCGGCATAACGTTTAAGTAAAGCCAAACTAAAAAATAGAAATAACGCGAAAAAAATTAACCAAAATGAAAATCCATTTTGAATCAAAGTCATTCCTGCAAATACTCGCATCGAATATAAAATCGCTAGTAAAATAACATCTAACCATTTTATTTTTTTTAAAAAAAATGAATATATTAAAGTCAAACAATAATAACTTATAGCAATTATTAAGAATTTATGTGGTAAAAATATTGAAAGACTTAGCGCAATTAGTGTTAATAATGGCGCAAAAATATATCCGGTTTTAAGAGATAATTCTCCTGAAGCAAAAGATCTTTTTTGTTTTTTAATATGTTGTTTATCATTTTCCAAATCAACCAAGTCATTGATTAAATAGGCACTTGAAGCTAATAAACAAAAAATAAAAAAACCTAAAAAACTATTTTTTATGGCGATGGGATTAAAATATTGGTGGCCGACAAAAAGAGGAATAAATAATAAAATATTTTTTATGGCATGATAAGGTCGTATCGCTTTGAAACAGGCTCTTATTTTTATTTTATTTTTTTTGTTTAACACAATCTTTTACTCGAAACGTTTTTATTTTTCAGATTGAGCCACATTTCTGGCAATGAATACTCGCATTTTCAGTCCTTTTTATGTTTAACTTGCTTCTTTTTTACCCTATTTTATGGATCTTATCAATCGCGACCGGCAACATATTTGGCATCCTTGCTCACAAATGAAGGATTATGAATCCTTTCCCCCTTTAATAATCAGCAAAGCTTACGGTTCTTATATAGAGCTGACAGATGGCAGGAGAATAATAGATGCCATTTCGAGCTGGTGGTGTAAATCATTAGGTCATAACCATCCGCGCTTAAAAACTGCACTCAAAGCGCAATTAGAGTACTTTGAGCATGTGATATTTGCCAATACCACCTATGAAATTATCATTCAACTTTCTGAAAAATTAGGCCGGCTTTGTATGGGTTTAGACAAGGTCTTTTATGCCAGTGAAGGTTCTTCAGCGGTTGAAATTGCCTTAAAAATGAGTTTACACGCTCAGCAATTACTCGGTCAAAATCAGCGTATTCAATTTACCTCACTGCAAAATGGCTATCATGGCGAGACCTTTATGGCCTTAGGCCTAAGTGATTTAGGTCTTTACCGCCAAGCCTATGAAGCCCATTTAATAAAACCTAACTTTATTCAAAATATTCCTTATGTTCATTCTAGCTCTGATCCCCTATGGAAGGATTGCTCAACTATTTGGCCAAACATCGAAAAACAGCTTGAAAAACAAGCAGCCAATTTAGCAGCCATTATTGTTGAACCGATAGTACAAGGGGCAGGAGGTATGAAAATCTATAGTCAAGATTTTCTCCACCGCTTGAGGAAATGGACCCAAATTCATGGCATTTATTTGATTGCCGACGAAATTATGACTGGACTAGGGAGAACCGGTCGAGCATTAGCCTGCGAACATGCACAAATAAAACCTGACTTTATCTGTTTAAGTAAAGGCTTAACTTCTGGTTGGTTACCCATGAGTGCAGTTTTAACACACACTGAAATTTATAATTTATTTTATGATGATTACTCCACTGGAAAAAGTTTTTTACATTCGCATACTTTTAGCGGTAATGCGTTAGCCGCCGCCGTAGCATTAGAATGTTTAAATATTCTAGAAGATGAAGAAATATTTAAACACGTAAGAGAAAAAGAAATTATTTTAAAAAAATTGATGCAGGAAGTTCATGATGAAACAGAAAGCTTAACCAATATTAGAGGTATCGGAGCAGTCATCGCTGCAGATTTATCTTTAAAAGAAAATAAAAAAAATCAACGCATAGGTTATCAAATTTTTCAGGAGGCTTTACAATTAGGCGCTTGGTTACGCCCTTTGGGAAATACAATTTACTGGCTACCTCCCTTAAATATATCTTTATCCACACTTGAAGAGTTACGTGATATTACCAAAACTTCAATAAAACGGATATTAAAATAATACGAGCTCAGAGCCTACCTAGCTTAAAGATACGAATTGGAAAAATTTAAACATTAGTTTGATTTACAGTCAATATATCTAAACGACTTGCCATTGTGCGTTTTTCTCGACTACGCCAACCATACCAAACAATCAGTACACCTAGGATTTTAGTAAGTGATAAAATCAACACTGCGAGCCAATTTAATTGATGAATAATCCATAAAAAAACACTACTATCTATCGGCGCACTCATACTTGCAGACCAAAGTATACGCTGAGATAAGGGACGTTTGGTAAAAGTATAAACTGACCAATCAACAAACTCAGCAATTAAAAACGCACTCATACTTGCAATAGCTAGATCTTTACCCGCTAAAGCGTAGCTAATTAAACTACCGATGAGCATCGCAAAAATAACTTTATGTTCTAATTCACGTTGAGCCAAATCACGTAAGGCATAAACGATCCCCACAGTCCAATCCATGGGGGAAATTTCAGTACTAAATACTTGCACTAAAGGAATATAAGCAAATAACGTATTAAGTAAAACGATTAAAATAATATAAGTGATACTATATTTATAATTACATAACCTTTTCATATTTTTAATATTTTATTCTTATTTAAAAAGATTAATCATATAATAAATTAGAAAAAAATCCTTGTTTTTCCATTATTTTCCGTAAGGTTTTCAACCCTTCAACTTGAATTTGGCGAACCCGCTCTCGAGTTAGACCAATCACTTCTCCTACCTCTTCTAATGTCATACGATCACAGCCTAATAAGCCATAGCGTCGGGCAATAACCTCACGTTGATTAGTTGACAATTGTTTAAGCCAACCTTCTAAACGTTTACGTAAATTTTCACCTTCTAAAATATGCTCAGGATCGTTTTCACGATTATCGGATAAGGTTTCAAGTAAAGGTTTGTCAGCCTCACTGCTAGCTGGCGCATCGACAGAAGTAATATGCTCATTTAATCCGAGCATTCGTTCAACTTCTTCAAAAGGTCTATCCAACCATTTAGCAATTTCATCTGAAGTGGGTTTATGATCTAATTTTTGCGTCAATTCTCTTGCTGCTTGTAAATAAACATTAAGCTCTTTAACCACATGGATTGGCAAGCGAACTGTTCGAGCTTGATTCATAATAGCTCGCTCAATGGCTTGACGCACCCACCATGTCGCATAGGTCGAAAAACGAAATCCTCTTTCAGGATCAAATTTTTCTACTGCATGCATTAAACCTAAATTACCTTCTTCTATTAAGTCCAAAAACTGTAATCCACGATTATTATAGTGCCTGGCTATCTTAACGACTAAACGCAAATTACTTTCTATCATTCGTTTACGAGCATCTTGATCGCCTTTTGCAATAAGACGTGCATAATAAACTTCTTCTTCGGCTGTTAATAAAGGAGAAAAGCCTATTTCATTTAAATATAATTGCGTTGCGCCAAGTGTCTCATCACGTCTCGCATACTTATGTGGCGTTGTTTCCGTCTCACTCACTTCACGGGTTACTAAAAATTTCTCTGGTTTATTTTCGAATACTTGTTCAGACGATGTTGGATTTTTCTGTTTTCTACCCCTCCTCTTTTTAAATGCACTTCCCTTGTTACCCATATTAACTCTCCCTGGATTAATTAACCTAGATAATTAAGATAGTAATTAAATAACTATTTTTTTATTAACGTTTATTAATTAAGAACATACTTAGATCAGAATAAATTTGATTTGTTTATTATCGAATATCTCACTACAAACGCTCAACACAATCTAATGTTTCTAGCGCCCAAATACTCATATTGTAATTATATTTACTGAAATCTAGTCAAATAGGAAACCTATACTAAATATTCTCTCTTAACCCCAGATTTTAAGAGAAGCAAAAATGACAACTGCTAGTAATAAAAAAAACCAAGACAATCGATCGATGTAGTGCCGTAATAACCTATCAACATGAACACCACCCCAACGCATTAAAAAAGCGACTATAAAAAACCTTCCACCGCGACCCACCAATGATCCCAAGATAAAGGGTAATAGCGCAACATGCAAGGCCCCAGCTGCTATAGTAAATAACTTATAAGGAATAGGAGTAAATCCTGCCAAAAAAAGTATCCAAAAAT
Organism: Candidatus Rickettsiella isopodorum; assembly: GCF_001881495.1. Taxonomy (NCBI): domain Bacteria; kingdom Pseudomonadati; phylum Pseudomonadota; class Gammaproteobacteria; order Legionellales; family Coxiellaceae; genus Rickettsiella; species Candidatus Rickettsiella isopodorum. The sequence goes on from NZ_LUKY01000033.1 coordinate 484,916, forward strand.
TCCATTGATTAAACTCTTGTTCAATTTGTCGATAAACCTGTTCATATCCAAAGTGGATGATATAGGGATGCACCCAATCAAACGCTACATTCCCTATCCAGTAGCCAAATAATCCGCCTAAAACAGAAGCCACAGTTGTCAAAAATGCATAACGCCATGCACACTCGGGCTTAGCTAAGGACATAGGCGCTAACATAACATCGGGCGGGATAGGAAAAAAAGAAGACTCGGCAAAGCTTAAAACAAATAAATAATAAGGAGCATGTCCATGTTTAGCCAACGCAAGCATTTTGTCATAAAGTTTTGAAAAATACTTCATTGCTTTATACCGTTAGATAAAAAATAGAGTCCATTTTTTAAATTTTTTTATCAAAAAATAATTTATAGTTTAGGATCCATATTGACAATCCAATCTTCAATTTGGTCTTTTGCAGTATGATGTGTTAAATCGAGTTGTAAAGGGGTAATACTGACCTGTTGTTGACTCAGCGCATAAAAATCTGTGCCTTTTCCAGCATCATTCTCCTTGCCAGAACTACCTATCCAGTAAATAGTATGCCCTCTTGGATCTTTACTAGGCATCATTCTATCGGCATTATGGCGTGTCCCTAAGCGTGTCACTTCATAGCCTTTTAAATCATCAAATGCAACATCAGGAATATTTACGTTTAAAATAGTTTTTGCTGGAATTGGCTTTTCATATAAAAGAGTTACTAACCTTTTCGCAACTTCTGCTGCTGTGGAGTAATACATCGGCTCATTTCCTGCTATTGAAAAAGCAATTGCTGGTATCCCTAGGAAGCGTCCTTCCATCGCGGCTGCCACAGTTCCCGAATAGAAAACATCTTCACCTAAATTAGAGCCTGCATTAATACCTGATACAACCATATCGGGCAGCTTATCTTCACCTAGTAGACCGGTTAAGGCGAGATGCACACAATCTGTTGGTGTTCCTTGGACACTAATAACTCCATCATCAAAATATCTTAGTCTTAAAGGGTGCTGCAAAGTAAGCGAATTACTGGCACCACTGCGATCCCTATCTGGAGCGACTATGGTAACTTCTGCGATTTGGGCTAAAGCTTTAGCTAAAATCGCTAGGCCTGGCGCATGTACACCATCATCATTGCTGATTAAAATCTTCATTTTTAAGATACTCTAGAAACTAAAAGCGCACTTTCAGAAAATTTAGTAAGTAGTGGTAATACGATTAAAAGCACTCCAAAAACCAACAAAGTTATAGGTCGACTCAAAGGAACCTGGGAGGGGTTATTTCGATAATTTTTATATTGTATAAGGGAACCGAACAGTAAAGCTATCCCAATAGCCAAACTCATATTATAAAGCGCACTGGTTAATAGAGACATAGGCAATAATAATTTATCTGATAAATCGCCTAACGAACCTGGAATTAAGGCGAAAGCATTGATTGAGGATAAAAGTAGAATAGCTAAAATAATTTTTTTCATTGCTAAATTTTTTTAATCGATCAGAATATAATGTCAGTAGATGAAGATACGAACTTTTTGAATTCATTGCAAGGGATATATATCCATAGCTAAATTCTAGAAAAGCAACTAGAAAAACCTGTATTCATCCCATCTCAGGCTTTTTTTCTAAAAATCGTTGATCTAAAAAAACTAGCATTAAAAATCTAGAGAATAGGGCTTATTTTTCAGTTATTACAATCCGCATTTTTACTGTTTTTTTTATCTATTCTCCCTCTTCCAGTTTGACTTATCTTAACGAACCAGATCATTTTTTCTGACAATGAATGAATGCAGATGATAAAGCGGCCATTTTGACTACTAGAACCATCTGGATGCCACTGTAGGTAATTATCTGATCGAAATCCATGCCACTCTAAAGATTCCCCACGAGACAAAGCCGAATAAACACGTAATAATGTAGCATTTTCAAGCGATAAGGTTGAATTACTTACTAATACTATCCATCCATCGTTCCAACTCCCTGAACAGGCCTTCCCATCTTTACTCTTACATATTGTTACCGTGTGCTGACGTCTAATCGCCTCACTTCGAGCATAATCAAGAGTAGAACTGATACGTTCAGTTAAAATAAATAAACGAAGCTCAACAATTAAATGTTTAAAGACGGGGAATGCTAGTGTCAATAAAATACTACTTATTACAATGGTGAATAATAATTCGACTAAGCTAAAACCCAATTCGAATGAATTATTTTTATATGTTCTAATTATCCATTTTGTTCGATAACTTCTAGATCTAATTGTTTTTTTACGCATAACATATCCTGCCAAGCTTTACGCTTTTCACGCGGAGAACGTAGTAAATAGGCGGGATGATAAGTAACTAATAAAGGAATTTTGTTTACGCCAAAATGAAACAAATTTCCACGTAAACTCGCCATAGTCGCATCAGTTGATAATAGATAATGTGCAGCAATTCGACCCACCGCTAAAATCAACTTTGGATTAACTAAGCTAATTTGTCTCAATAAATAAGGAGTGCAGGCCTTAACTTCTAGCAAGGAAGGATCACGATTATTAGGTGGTCGTGATTTTAAAATATTGGCAATATAATAATCTTCGCGTTTAAAACCAATCGCAGACAGCATATTTGTCAATAATTGTCCGCCTCGACCTACAAAAGGCTCCCCTTGTTTATCTTCATTCGCACCGGGCGCTTCGCCAATTATCAATAAATCAGCATTCCTATTTCCCACACCAAATACGGGATTTGTACGTGTTTTATAAAGATCACACGCTTTGCAGTTGTTGACTGTCCATCTTAATTCTTGCCAATTTAATGTCGAAATTTTTTGCTCACGAGTCATAATCAATTTTCTAGGCATATCCTCGTCCTTAACTATTTCTTTGGGCAGCTTATTAGTATCCTCACGCAAGATCCAAAGAGGAATATCCATTTTTTTTAAATAATTTAGACGTTTTACTTTATCTATCATCTTTCTTTAAGTTTTACATAAATAAATAATTAAATTTTTATCCGGTAATTGTGCAAGACAATATTTTGTTCCTATTCTTTTTTCAGGCAAATAAAATTGGCTAGGTTTACAAATTCCTCTGATGTAACTCCATTCTTCACAATAACTTTTATCACTAAATACACACACACCTGTTACACCTGATGATTCATTCAGCATTTCCAAGCGGCCTCCGTGATGAGAACAATAAACAGAGGCTGGGTTAGGAATCGAAAAAGCTGCGATACTTACTAATAAGAAGGGAAATACAATTAACCATTTTTTCATAACCAATCCTAATTCATGAAAGCAATCACTATTTTAACAGAAATTAAGCGACTAAATCTGATGTTTAACCTTTAATCTATTCAACAACCTACCTAGATCCAGTATACTTTCTAAACTATGACACACCAGCAATTTATCGTACGACCTTTACAGCAAGGCGACTATAATACAATCGCCCAAGCAATGCGGGTTTTTACTGATAAGCGTAATCCTGAAACTCCCGATGAAATTTGGCTCATTGAACACAATCCTGTTTATACCTTAGGGCAAGCAGGAAAATGGGAACACATCCTTAATCCTGGAAATATTCCTATAGAAAAAACAGATCGGGGCGGGCAAGTAACCTACCACGGTCCTGGTCAGCTGGTTATATACCCACTTTTAAACCTTCGTCGTCTTAATCTTGGTGTACGTGAATTAGTCACACTTTTAGAAAATACCCTAATTAACTTACTTGCAACTTACGACATTAGTGCCAAAGCAAAAAAAGAGGCTCCGGGCGTTTATGTCAACTCAGCCAAAATCGCTTCTATCGGCCTACGCATTCGACGGGGTTATTGTTATCATGGGATAGCTTTCAATGTGTCCATGAATCTTAACCCTTTTACAGGAATTAACCCTTGCGGTGTGAGTCAACTCTCTATTACTCAACTTTCTGATTTAGGAGGACCTAATGATCTTAATAGAGTAGCCAATGACTTTATTAAACAATTTCAACAAGAATTAGAGATTTATAAAAACTCCATTTCTATGAAATTAGCTTTTTAAGCGATAGTAGCAAGTGATTTATTTTAGTTAAAAAATCACATCCCTTAGCATAAAAAAACTGCTTATATCATTTAACTGTATGCTAAAATTACTTCATTTATTACAACATTTTAAAGATTATGGAAATAAAAATACCCGATCCTAGGCAAAAACAACGCGGGGCAGAAAAAATGGCTCGCATTCCAATAAAAATTGAACCTACTGCACCTTTACGTAAGCCAGATTGGATCCGTATTAAATTGCCAACAACAACTGCTGTAGACCAACTTAAAACGATGCTACGGGAGAATCGTCTTCATACTGTTTGCGAAGAAGCTTCGTGTCCCAATTTGAGTGAATGCTTTAGTCATGGCACGGCTACGTTTATGATTATGGGAGACAAATGCACTCGACGCTGTACATTTTGTGACGTTGGTCATGGCCGACCGGATCCATTGGATCCAGACGAACCTGAAAATCTTGCTAAGACAGTTAGACAAATGGGTCTGCGCTATGTGGTTATTACCTCAGTCGATCGAGATGATCTACGTGATGGCGGAGCAGCTCACTTTACTGCGTGTTTGCAGGCATTACGCAAGAGTTGTCCAGCACTTACCATAGAAGTTCTTGTACCTGATTTTCGGGGTCGTATGGAGGTTGCTTTAAATGCGATTGCGCCCGAATTACCCGATGTGTTTAACCACAATATCGAAACGGTACCTCGTTTGTATAAGCAAGCACGCCCTGGCTCAGATTATAAATGGTCACTCCAATTATTATTGGAATTCAAAAATCGTTTCCCAGGAATACCTACCAAATCGGGACTTATGCTAGGGCTGGGGGAGACGTTAGAAGAGGTTAAAGAAGTCATGCAGGATCTACGTCAACATCGGGTTGATATGATTACCATCGGTCAATATCTTGCTCCTAGTCGCCATCATTTTCCCGTTGCACGCTATGTGACTCCCGAAGAATTCAAAGATCTCGGTCTTTTAGCCAAAGAAATGGGATTTATTCGCGTAGCCAGTGGACCGCTAGTCCGCTCTTCATATCATGCGGATAAACAAGCGGCTGGAGAGAATGTAGCCTAATGACGCTTCCCGATCTCAAGCCTTTTTTTGATTGGTTACAAATTCATCCTCATTTAGCCGGTTTAATTACCTATTTTATTTCCTTTCTTGAATGTCTGGTCATGATAGGTTTCTTAGTACCTGGTACTGTTTTCATGACAGCTATCGGTACCTTAATTGGAATAGGAATTTTATCTTTTACACCTATTGTTTTATGGGCCATCGCAGGAGCTATCACCGGTGATGTACTCAGTTTTTGGATAGGTAGACATTACCATCAACATACTAAAGATTTCTGGTTATTCCGTCGCTATCCACAACTTTTACGCAAAGGAGAAGCTTTTTTTGACAAACATGGCGGAAAGAGTATTTTCTTTGGCCGTTTTATTGGACCTATTCGAGCTATTTTACCTTTTATAGCTGGCATGGTAAGAATGCCATGGCGCCAATTTTTAACTGCTGACATCATTTCGGCTATTGCATGGGCACCGATTTATATGTTGCCGGGTATACTTTTAGGCCAAGCTTCCCAGCAATTACCTCCCGAAGTAGCAACTAAATTAATTATCTTTGTTGTATTACTTTTACTGTTTATTTGGTTAGTCTACGCTTTCATAAAATCATGTTATGCCTGGTTTAGTCGTTTATTGGATAAACAAGTCGCTTATCTATGGCATTTCACACGCAATCATCCAAAACTTAAAACCATCACTTCTCTTTTAACAGATAACCGACATCCGCAATCACACGCTCAATTAGCGCTCGCTTTAATCTGCATTCTTTGTACGCTTGGTTTTCTAGCAGTAGCGTTTAGTGTTGCACAACATGGCATTGCAACCTACCTAAATGAACCCATTTATCACTTAATGCGTAGCTTACGCCAGCAAAATGTCGATATGTTTTTTGTTGCTATGGCCGAGCTGAGCCCAAAAATACTCGCTGTATTTTGGATGATTATGTTAGGATTTTTTTTAATAAAAAGAAATTTCTGGTTAAGTCTGCATTGGGGTTTAGCAGGATTATTAAGCTATGGTTTCGCTGATCTATTTAAACATCTTCTGCATATACCTCGTCCCAATGGCTTAATTCAAACGCCACTCGGCGCCTCTTTCCCTAGCGGCCATACCGTAAGCGGTATTGCTATTCTAGGATTCTTCGCTGTATTAATTAGTATAGAGAAACCTAAACCGCAACGAATGCTGATTTATGGATTAACTAGTTTCATTATTCTTTTAGTTATGTTTTCGCGTATTTATTTAACTGCGCATTGGGTTAGCGATGTTTTTGGAGGGGCTTTACTTGGAATTAGTATCCTCGCTGGGCTGACACTTTCCTATCGTAGGAAGATAGAGCACACGACTATTTCATCCGGCAAGATTGCTAGTGTCGGTATAGTAATTTTATTGCTCTGTTGGGGCGCTAATCTAAGTGTTGGCTATAAAAAATTACTTTCAAATTCCCGACTTCTTTTCTCTGAACAAACTATTAATTTTTCGAGATGGTGGAATGAAGCGAAATTTCAACAACCCATTTACCGACTAGGTCATTTTGGCCAAAAAATTGAAGTATTAAACATTCAATGGGCTGGAAAACTCACGGACATCCAAAAACATTTAGAAAAACAAGCTTGGCGCACGCTTCCAAAAACTAAAATTTATACCATGCTTTACAAATTAAGTTTACATAGCAATGATACCAACATTCCTTTGCTTGTTTCCTCGAATGCAGGTCAAGCACCAGCATTAACCATGACAAAATATTTTCCAGCTACACATAACTTGTTAGTTTTAAACCTCTGGGATTCACATAAAATGCTCAGCAATGGGGATCCACTTTGGTTAGGTTTAGTTCATTATCATAAAACATGGCATTTACAGTTTCAGCCGTTAAAAAAGCAAGTAATCATGCAACCGCTTATACCGGCTGATCAGTTATTGTTACAAGATCTCAAAACCTATACCGTAAAGAATCTAAATTATCGTGCCTCTCGCACGAATGTCCTTTTTATTAAATAATTTAAATTAAAGAAAGAATTTTATAGGCTAGTTTTGCGACTAAAAAATCACAACTATGTAATTGAGGAATAGGAGCAAGTTCATTAATATCAGCACCAACAATAGTTCCAACCTGACTCGCTGCTGTAATAATTTCTATAGCGTCTTCCCAGAATAAACCACCCGGTTCGGGTGTCCCTGTTGCCGGCATAACACTTGAATCAAATCCATCGACATCAAATGTCAAATAAATAGGACGGTCTTTTAAATGAGACACGATTGTATTGACATCCCATCTTTTTTTGTCTTTGCCCCAATAAATATGTATTCTGTCGCGGTTTTCTTCAATAAAGGGAATTTCTTCTCTTGAAACATTACGAATCCCAACTGAAACTACTTTCAATTTGGCATGATCTAAACAACGTCTTATGGCTGAAGCATGGGAATAATGTTGACCCTGATATCCATTTCGTAAATCAGCGTGGGCATCAAAATGGAGTAAAATTAAATCATCGTATTTTTTTAGATAAGGACGAATCGCACCTATCGTAATAGAATGTTCACCACCAAAAACAAATGGAAATTTTTGATCATATAAGACTTTTTCGACGATATTTTCTAATTGTTGTAAAGCGTTAGAAATTTCAAAGTCAATTTTTGGCTCATTTAATGTAACAATTCCAATTTGGCGGAAAGGCTCACACCACAAATGTTCATCAAATAGTTCAACTTCGTGTGATGCACGAATAATAGCTTCGGGTCCTTTAGCAGTACCTCCACCATACGTAACCGAATTTTCTAGACCAAACGGAATAATGACTGCTTTAGCATCTTCATAGGCAACAGCATCTTCTTTATCCAAGCCTAAAAAAGCCTTTTTTGGCTCCATACAGTGCATATTAAAAACCTTTTTTTATTAATTAAATAATTTAGCAAAGTCTCGCCGACTACGTAGTTTCCAATAACCACGATGATAAGCGTCACTGGCTAAAAGTGGTAATACCGAGCTTGCTTCAGCAAAAACCATTTGTTCGTAAGCTCTATCTACCTTACCCCATGAACAGGCTTCCTTTAATGTTGAGCTAGAACAAGCACCATCTCGCACATCTGCAACGGTGATTTGAATAGCATACTTATGCATATCGACAGATTTCCCAAGGATCTCAGCACACACTACGGTATCTTGGACAAAATTTTTCGGCACACCACCGCCAATCATCAACAAACCAGTAGTACCCGCCTTGATTTTGATGTCAGTGAGTTCACGAAAATCACGAATCGAATCAATTGTTAAATGTTTATTTGGGTTGTTTACCTGATGAAGTACCAAACCAAATCCTGCAGAAGAGTCCGTAAAAGCCGGACAAAAAATGGGAACATCATACTCGTAAGCTAATTGGACTAAAGAATCTTGTTTTTTGGCATGTCCGTTTGCTAAATACGCACCCATGGCATGGATAAATTCTCGGGAACTATAGGCTTGTGGTTTAAGATTATTAGCAATTTCTAAAATAATATGATCACACCGTTGAAGTTGTTCTTCATCAATATAGGTATCATAAATACGATCAATCTGTAAATCACGTAATTTTCCATCATCAAAAGATGAACTACCTTGATAATGCCGAAAACCTAACGCTTCAAAAAAGTCCATATCAACGATGCTTGCTCCCGTTGCCACTATAGCATCCACCATATTGTATTTTATTAAATCTGCATATAGCTTCATGCAACCACCTGCTGAGGTAGAACCTGCAATTGTTAAAATTATGCTACAACGTTTATCCTGAAGCATAGTGTTAAAAATCTGCGTAGCACGTGCCAAATCACGTGAAGTAAAGGACATAGCAGTCATTGAGTCAATAATAGGCCGAGCATCAAAAAGTGTAATATCAATATGCTCAACAAATTTATTCAATAATTTTTCTTTTAATGAACTTTTACAGACTTGTGTATCCATCGGTTTTCCTTATAAATAAGTTTATTGTTTAGCTGTCAATTCTCGCGTTTTCTGTAAATTAATTGCAGAAAACATGCTCATTATAGGTTTATCTGAAACTACAATGACCCCTTCTTCTTGCTTAAAACCATTAAATCCTGTTGAAAGAGCTCTACCATAAGCTCCCACTTGTCCAATTTCAATGTAATTTCCTTCTTTTACATCACTAGGTAAATAAAAAGGCCCCTCCATATAATCCAAAGAATCACACGTAGGGCCATAAAAACTAAATGGAACCAGATCTTTATTTTTTCTATGCGCTGTATGTATTAAACGTACTGGAAAAATAAAATGTGGAATACCCGCATCAAAAAGACTACCGTAAGTGCCATCATTAATATATAAACGATTCTTTTTTCGTGATTCTACGCGCACAATAACAGATGTGCTTTCTGCCACTAAGCACCGACCCGGTTCACAAAGTAATTCAATCTGAGGAAACAAGTTAGCAATTACTTCAAATTCTTTATGAATAACATTGAAATAAATATCTAACGCGGGTGGTGTCATGCCGGGATAAATAGATGGAAATCCTCCACCCACGTCAAAATATTCAATTTGAGTGTTTGATTGATTAATCAAGTTATTAGCTAATCGTATAGCAATCCGATAGGCGTCTGGGTGCATGCATTGTGAACCCACATGAAAAGTAATACCCAACTTATAGGCTACTTTTCGTATTTTTTTTAAAAGTTGCGGAGCTTCATCCAAATTAATACCAAATTTGGCCGATAAATTAAATTCAGCAAATGTATTTGGAATGGCCAACCTCAAATGCAAACACAAATCTTTGGCATTCTCAGTATGTTGAATAATTTTCTTTAGTTCGTCCAAACTATCTAAAGCAAAATGTTTTACTCCATAATTAAAATAAGCTTCTCGGATTGCAAAAGAAGATTTTACCGGATGCATAAAATAAAGCTCAGCATCAGGAACAAGATTTTTAATCATACGAATTTCTTCATAGGAAGCGACATCAAAAGCCTTAATACCTTGCAGCTGCAAAAGATTTATGACTTGTTTTTCGGGGTTAGTTTTAACGGCATATAAAATGCGTCCTTGAAATCGAGTACGAAAATAATTAATCGCACACTTCATAACGTTGGGTCGAAAAACAAAAACTGGTTGAGAAGGCCTGTTATCCACAACAGACGCAATAGTTTGTAGTTTCATATTCATATACCTCTATTCAATAATATATTTTTAAAAGCTCGTACGAGCTTTTAAAATCTTCCTAGAGGTATTATTGCCAGGGAGGCAAAAAGAAATTAATGCTTCAGAATTTTCAGCATTTAGAGTCACAAGGTAAAATTTCATAGTAAAAAACCAACCTTTCATAAGGTTATTTTCACGATACTATCGTTTAAGTAACGATCCCGATACCTTTTGCAACTTGGATAAAAGTTATTTGTTAATTTTAAAATCATTATAGCTTGGCTTTGTCCTGTTATATAATAGGGTTGCTGTGCTTTCATCTATTCGTTAACCATGTTTAGATTCAATTAACTCCATGCATTCAACTTGCATACACTAGAGTTGATCCAGGCAATTTATACTAATTCGTGCCTTATCTTCAAGACGCATTGTAGTTAAACATTTTCCCCATACGCAACCTGTATCTAAAGCATATACATTCGGTTCATGAGTTTGGCCCTGCAATGCTGCCCAGTGACCAAACAAAATATTTAAATTTTTGCTACGTCGATTAGGTAACTTAAACCAAGGAAAATAATTGTCCGATCTCGCATTAACTCCCTTAGCCATGAGCTCTAAATTTCCTTTGATATCACAAAACCTTAAACGGGTCAAACAATTTGTAATACATCTTAATCGCTCCCAACCCTTAAGATTATCGCTCCATCGGTGGGGTTCATTACCATACATATTTTTTAAAAAATCAATATAATGTTTACTTTTCAATATTGTTTCCACTTCTTGCGCACATGCCATTGCTTTATTTAGATCCCATTGGGGAGGGAAACCGGCATGTACTAAGGTATAGCCTAAATTAGCATCATGATGTAACAACGATCTATTCCTTAACCAAGTACACAATTCTTCTGTATCTGGTGCATTTAAAATAGCTTGTAAATTATTTTTCGGATCTAAACTCACGCCAGTATAGACGACAGATAAAAGATGTAAATCATGATTACCTAATACAATGTGAGCATTCTTTAATTTTTTTATAAAACGAAGAACTTCCAATGATTTAGGTCCTCTATTCACAAGATCACCTGTAAACCATAAAGTATCATGATGGGGATCAAAGTTAATTTTATCTAACAATCGGATCAAAGAATCAAAACAACCCTGAATATCTCCAATCGCATAGGTTGCCATAGTAAAAACTAACTAGTTAAATTGTGTGAAATAAAACTTTTTGTAGGACTTTTGGCAGAATCTAAATTAATAATTCTCTGTATTGAAATATTCGATGTAATAAGAGAAATCAAACGAATATCTCCTTGTAAAACTCGTTGGAATGAATTTTTTTGGTTTTCCTGGGTAGTAGATATCCCACCTACTGTCCGGTATCTTTTACTTAAATCATCCAATCCAGACAAACCGCCAAAAGCCCTATAACGTTGATCTAGCTCACTAATAGGAATTTGATAAAGTTTTGCAACATCAATAAACTGTTTCTCTATAACTTCTGGGTGTTTGTAATTTGGATTTATATTAGCAAATTCTTGAAAAAGAGCCGTAGATATAAATATTTTTCCATCAGATATGCTTATTTTAGCAGTTTTTTCATTAATTAAAATTTTTCCATCTGCTAATTCTTTACGCAACCATTGTAAAAATGCCTCTCCACTCGGATCAGTTGCAGCTATTTGTGCAATTAATCGCGAATTTTCTATAAGTTCAATTTCTGCACGCGGAACCATAGACATAAATGACGTCATAGGAATTCGATCTTCTTTACCAGATAATAAATAAAACCAGATTTCTAGTACTCTTAAATCACTTGCTATCCAATTAAAACCTTCTGTTTCTAAAGAAAGGTTGCTTACACTATCTAAAATCTGACGCGCCAACATAGGTGTTGTTGAATATTCTAAATTATCGTAATTTTCTTTTACATAATCGATTTTATAATAATGTCCTAAATCTAAGATCGAACCCGAAAAAGGATTCCATTTTTTAAGTGGATAGGATTTTTTATGATAAACCATTATAGAATATTTAACGGTAAGTTTACCAATATCTAAAAATAATGCCGCGGTAAATGTCGCATAAATCCATAAAGCATCACTATTACTAATATTAATGAAATCGCTTTCTTCTGGGAAAAAATATTTCAAACATAAAGAAAGTGTTCTTGCGCTTCGTTCCAGACCTCTTTCTAAAAAATTAATTTCCTGATTAAAAAATCCATACTGCATTAAAGGAATTGCCTGAACAAATTCAGCAAATTTCCTAATAATAGGTAAATATAAATAATTAAAACGGTTAGGTGGTTTAACGAGTAATTTTATAGTTTCAATTAATACCAAATTATTTTCTGTATTTAATAGGTCATCAGCTGTTTTAATAACATTCAGATCAGCTTGTGCTTTTTTAGGTTTATTGATTTTTTTAAAACCGGGCCGTAGGCCTTGGAACATTACCATTTTTCAATACCTTTAAAGTTGGCATATGCTTAATTAAATGACTAGAAATCAATAGAGTAAATCTATTAGTTAATTAAAAATTATTAAAATAGTTAATTTTAATCCTTAGTTAAAGAATAGTTATTCAGAAGTAGATTGAATAAATTTCTCATAAGCTGAGCTTAAACCTTATTTTATCCTATAAAAAAGATAAATTTCTATACAGTTTAGCATGGAACTGGCAAAATAATAGTACGATAACCCAGAGGTTTTTTATGTCATTACCATTAAAACGCAGTCAAACTAAACGTTATTATGAAATTAGCCCTCAAAATCTTCCTCTATCATGTCCTTTAAAAAATAGCTCCTTATGGGATTCGCATCCTAGAGTCTATTTGCCTATTGCCAAAACTGGTCATGTTACTTGCCCTTATTGCGGAACCGAATATTTTTTGAAAAATAAAATTAGCTAGCACTTTATGAATGATCCTAAAAAAATTCTTATTACCAGCCCTGCATGGATAGGCGATATAGTCATTGTGCAGTCTTTACTTAAATATATAAAGCATCAAAACTCAGAGACAATAATCGATGTGTTAGCTCCTGCTTGGAGCCGTGAACTATATTCTGTTATGCCTGAAATTAATGAAATATTCACGATGCCTTTAGGTCACTCTCAATTTCAATTAAAAAAACGCTGGCAACTTGGAAAAGGATTACGAAATAAAAAATACCAACAGGCAATTATTCTTCCAAATTCATGGAAATCTGCCATTATTCCTTTTGCGGCCCGTATCCCTATAAGAACAGGTTGGGTCGGCGAAATGCGTTTTGGCTTATTAAATGATTGGCGTATTTTAAATAAAAAAAAATACCCTATGATGGTCCAGCGTTTTCTAATGTTAGGGAATACTAAAAGTCTAGCAAATAAAACTTTGGATTGGCAAACTTTCCAACCTCATCTTGAAATTAACCCTAATTACGAGAGGGCAAAGCTTAAAAACTTATTCCAAATTGAAGAAAAAAAACCTTTACTTATACTATGCCCAGGTGCCGCTTATGGTCCTGCTAAATGTTGGCCTGCAGAATATTTTGCAGAAGTCGCAAATCATAAAAAATCAAAAGCTTGGCAAATTGTATTACTCGGCTCTAAATCTGATGAACCTATGGGACATAGAATACAAAAACTAACTAAAAATGCTTGTATTAATCTCATTGGTAAAACATCCTTAGTAGAAGCTTTAAATGTTTTATCTTTTGCTGCATTGGTTATTAGTAATGACTCTGGACTTATGCATTTAACCGCAGCATTAGGTCAGCCATTAATTGCAATCTATGGTTCAAGTAGTCCAGAATTTACGCCTCCTTTATCGTTAAAAGCTAAAATAATCTACTTAAAACTTAGCTGTAGCCCTTGCTTTGAAAGAGAATGCCCTTTGATTCATTTCAATTGTTTAAAACAACTAACACCAGAAATTGTTCTAAAAGCTATCGATGATTTAATAAATAATGAAAAATTATTTACCGATACAAAAACTTGAAAAAATTTTTCCTAACAAATCATTCGTTGTAAATTGGCCGGTAATCTCTCCTAAATAATTTTGTGCTATAGATAAATCTTCAGCAAGCAGTTCTGAAAATTGATTTTCTTTTAATTTTTTTAATCCATTCGTTAAAGCAATTTCAGTTTGAGTTAAAGCCTCTAAATGTCTACGTCTAGCACTAAAATTACCTTCAGGTGAAATGGTATAGCCTACACATTTTTTTAAGTGATTAAAAAGTAATGTTAAACCTTCACCTGTTTTTGCGGATAATTTAATAACATCAAAATCCATTTCTTTATCTATACTCGCTTTTTCTTGTTTAAGATCAATTTTATTTCTTATAATAATAATTCGTTTATCGTTAAAAAAATCTTTTAAAAAAGACTGTTGTTCTTTCCAAAATTTTGAATCTCCAGTCGAAATTGTCGCATGATCAACGACCCATAAAATTAAATCTGCTTTAACTATTTCGGCTAGCGTTCTTTTAATCCCTTCTTTTTCAATCTCATCTGCGGTAATTCTTAATCCGGCAGTATCAACGACGTTAAGTAACAACCCTTCAATTTGAATCTTTTCTCTAATCACATCGCGAGTAGTTCCAGCAAAAGAAGTCACAATTGAAGATTCTTGTGCACTTAATTTATTTAATAAGCTTGATTTTCCTGAATTTGGTGGGCCAACAATAGCCAAGCTTAACCCTTCTTTCAATAAAGTACCTTGTTTAGCTAAATTTCTTATTTTTTGAATATCTGCTAAAATAGAATGTAATTTATTTACAATTTCAGTATCTTTTAAAAAATCTATATTTTCATCAGCAAAGTCTATCGCTGCTTCTAACCATGTTCTTAAGTCTATTAAGATCTCTCTCATCTGGTTAATGTGCTGCGAAAAATCTCCCTGTAGTGAACGCATCGCTGCACGTGCTGCTTGTTCTGATTCTGCATCAATTAAATCAGAAATAGCTTCCGCTTGTACAAGATCAAGCTTTGAATTTAAAAATGCTCGTTCGGTGAATTCTCCTGGTCTTGCCAATCGAGCGCCTAGCTGCATTACCCGCTTCAATAGGCAATCTACAATGACAGGCCCCCCATGACCTTGCAGCTCGAGAACATCTTCACCTGTAAAAGAATTTGGCGCAGGAAAATATAAAACAAGGCCTTCGTCGATAGTACTTCCATCTTCCGATAAAAATGAAAGATATTCTGCATATCTTTTTTTAGGCACATGCCCCAGTAATTGAGTAGCAATACGCTGAATATTGGAACCTGAAACACGAATGACAGCTATTCCTCCTCTGCCATGAGGAGTAGCAAGAGCAACAATAGTTTCGCTGTCTTGAGTTAAAATTGCTTCAAAATTACTCACTCTCTTCTAATCACTGTTATCGTTTTTTTTTTGATAGCTCAATGCTTACTCGACGCATAATAAACCATTGCTGTAAAATTGAAAGTGTATTATTCACAACCCAATACAACACTAATCCCGAAGGAAAATTCAAAAATAAAGCGGTAAAGAAAATAGGTAGAAACTGCATCACTTTAGCTTGTGTTGGGTCTGGCGGTGGTGGATTGAGGCGTTGTTGAACAAACATAGTGATACCCATTAAAATAGGTAAAATATAGTAAGGATCTTTGGTCGATAAATCATGAATCCAGAGTATGAATGGCGCTTGTCGTAACTCGACACTTTCTAAAAGCATCCAATACAGTGCAATAAACACTGGAATCTGCACCAATATAGGCAAGCATCCCCCTAAAGGATTCACTTTCTCGGTCTTATAGAGCTCCATGGTAACTTGAGTTAGCTTTTGTTTATCATCACTGTAGCGCTCTCTTAAGGCCTGTAGACGCGGTTGTAAGTTACGCATACTAGCCATGGAACGGTAACTTTTAGCTGATAAATGATAAAAAGCCAATTTGATTAATATCGTTACGATAACTATCGACCATCCCCAGTTTCCAACATAGTGATGGATGTGTTTTAGTAACCAAAAAAGTGCCATGGAAATGAACCATAAAATTCCATAATCCACAGTCAAATCCAAATGGGGAGCAGCCGCTTTTAAACGATCCATAATTTCAGGGCCTAGATAAAGCTTACTCTGACTGATAAATTCCATACCTGGCTGAACCTGAAAGGGCATACCTAACATACCCAGCGTATAAATATCTCCTTTTGCATAGCTATAGAAGTGAAATTCCTGTCCAACCGGCGGTATCCAAGCACTTAAAAAATAATGTTGTAACATAGCCACCCAACCATTTTGAGTAGCTAATGAGATATTTCCTTGCCCAATTTTATCAAAACTAATCTTTTGATAAGGTTTATCTTGCGTAGAAATCGCCCCACCCGTATAAGAGCTAATATTAAATAAACTATGTGCTTGAGCAATTTTCTTTTGTTGAAATTGGATATAAAGTCGTCCTTCCCAAATAGAAGACGAATGATTCGATATTTGATAACTAACTGGGATTAAATAATCATTTCTTTTAAATGTAAACTGCTTTTGAACCTGTGCTTTTCCACAAGTATTACAGATTAAATTAACTTTAAGCTCTGATTGCCCTGGATCTAAACTATAGTTATTTTTAGAGCTATAATATTGAAAAATCTGTTTTTTACCGGATAGTACTAATCCGTTTTGAGCAACGTAATAATTAGCTGGATCAGCGCTTAATAATTGAAATGGAGAGGAACTTACTTGATTAGGATGTTGTTGGTACTGTAAAAGATTAGCTTTGACAATGTTTCCTCCTAAAGTATCTATCCAAACATCAAGTACATCGGTTTTCACATGGATAAAACGGTTTTGTTTTTCGTTTTTACTTGGAAGAGTTGTTTCAGCTAAAGGCACTGGTAGTTTTACTGTTTTATTATTATCAAGCAGCTCTTTTTTTATAAAATTTGCAGAACCTATTTCTTGACTATTAGGTGGGTATTCATTTTGCCATGCATTCCATAACATAAATGCTATTAAAAACAAAGCGCCTAATAAAAAAACACGGGCCAGTTCCATATAAATTAACTCATTTTAGTTGGTAGTTTAGAAACAGGAAGTGGTGGGACAGGATCATATCCACCTAAATGCCAAGGATGGCAACATAATAATCGTCGTACAGTCAGGTACAGTCCTTTACAAGCACCATAGCGTCTAATTGCTATTTGGGCATATTTAGAGCAGCTTGGATAAAAACGACAATAGTGCCCTATTAAGGGACTAATAAGGTAACCGTAAACCTGCAATAAAAAGATCAGGCTCTTTTGTAATAAACTGCTAACCTTGACCATTGTTTATCTAAATCACACAACAAAACTTGATTATTATATAAAGATCGACTTGTGACTACTATGATAATATCCACATTAGGCAACTTATGCCGATTAAGCCGAAAACTCTCACGTATGAGGCGCTTAAGCCGATTCCTAGAGATCGCACTTGGAACTATCCTCTTTGCCACAGCTAACCCCAACCTAGCATAACCTAAGTCATTGAGCTTAGTATAAACAATTAAGCTACCTTGTTTCTGTTTATCCCCTAATCGAAAGGTCCGTTGAAAGTCTTCTGCTCGTTGAAGTCGTAATGACTTAATGAAACCTTGGTTAATCTTTATCAAGTGAAGAAATAACCGAAAGAACTAAGCAGTTAAGCGCAAGCGGCCCTTTGCACGACGTCGCTTAAGGATTAAACGACCTTTTTTCGTAGCCATTCGGGCTCTAAATCCGTGTGTTCTCTTACGTTTAAGATTACTGGGTTGATATGTTCTTTTCATAATTATAACTACCCCTAAGGGTCTTTTGTCTTTTAAAGATGACGTATCTTAGGTGACCCTATTTAGATTGTCAATTCTTAGTCCGTTTGTCGCTCTAAATATTTATTGGATCCTTAAAACCTGTTTAAATGATTGGTTGCTTTTGTATAAATCAAATAAATTGATATTTATTAGTCTATTTAGATTAACACATGTTGTTTGAAATTCTGTTAAACCGATAAAAAATGAAAAGCTTCTTTTTTTAACTTATTACTTTTCACCCTATTATTATAATAAATTATTTTAAATAGATAGATGTGATAATAAAGCAAGGATATTTCTGTTATTAACTATATTTTTATTAGATTTTTCATAGAGTTAACTACAAAAATAACCAAGGATAAGTTGGGAATAAATGTGTGCTACTACGTGTAGTTTTAATGGCGAGGAAAATCTCATTTTTTTTCAATACTTATACACACAGGTTTGTTAGTTATTATTAACAGATATTTAAAATATAGAATTGGTGCAAAAAAATAGACGAGCGAAGCAATGTTGTAGAAGTTTAGAAATTGAATTGTTTATATAACTAGCAATTTTTGTTATTCAATAAGAAGCTTGTTTTTTATATAGATAGTAATTTTAGAAAAAACTCTACATTGGTATGTCTATAAAAATTTTATTAGAAACTACTTGTAAATACCCAATATCTTTTTTTTAATGAGCTTAGGCTAGATAAGCTATAAGAATTATGATATGAACTTAGGTCGGTTAAACCTTTTATTTTATAGGATAGAGGAATTATTGTGGCAACCGCTTTAGCAACGTTCGTTTGGCAAAAATGTTTAGATCGACTTCAAGATCATATATCACTCCAAGATTTTAATACTTGGATACGACCGTTGCAGGCAGAGCAAAAAGAAGACCAACTTGTCCTATGGGCACCCAATCAATTTGTATTACATTGTGTAAATGAGAGATTTTTGGTTCATATTAATCAGATTTTAACTCAATTAGATGAAGCACCTCCAGAAGTTATATTAAGAGTCGGTAGTCGCAATAATCAGACATCTCAAATATCTCCGATAGTAAGAAATAATCAAGATCTTAAAGGAAAATCTAAGGTTGTTAAGGTTTCAGCAACACATATCAATTCAAATTTTACATTTATTAATTTTGTCGAAGGTAAATCTAATCAATTAGCGCGTGCAGCTTCTGTACAGGTTGGAGAAAATCCTGGCGGTGCATACAATCCTTTATTACTGTATGGCGGGGTTGGATTAGGTAAAACTCATTTAATGCATGCAATTGGTAATGCTATTTTACTTAAAAATCCACATGCAAAAGTGTTATATCTGCATTCTGAACGTTTTGTTGCTGATATGATTAGAGCTTTGCAAACTAATACAATTAATGATTTTAAAACTTATTATCGTTCGCTAGATGCCTTATTAATTGATGATATTCAATTTTTTGCAGGAAAAGATCGTTCTCAAGAGGAATTTTTTCATACATTTAATACCTTATTAGAAAGTCAACAGCAAATCGTATTAACGTGTGATCGATACCCTAAAGAAATGTCAGGAGTAGAAGAGCGATTAAAGTCACGTTTAGGTTGGGGTTTAACTGTTGCTATTGAGCCTCCCGATCTTGAAACTCGAGTCGCTATTTTAATTAGTAAAGCTGAGCAAACTAAAATAAGTTTACCTCAGGAAGTTGCTTTTTTTATTGCTAAACGAATTCATTCCAATGTAAGAGAGCTTGAAGGTGTATTAAAAAGGGTAGTCGCTTATGCACAGTTTACAGGATTACAGATTACACTTGAGTTAGTGCGCGAAGCTATAAAAGACGTACTCGCTTTGCAAGATAAATTAGTCACAGTAGATAATATTATTAAAACAGTCGCTGAATATTATAAAATTAAAGTTTCTGATTTACTTTCTAAACGGCGTACTTCTTCTTTGGCGCGGGCGCGTCAGATTGCTATGGCACTTGCAAAAGAATTAACAAATCACAGTTTACCTGAACTTGGCCGTGCTTTTGGTGGGCGCGATCATACAACGGTATTGCATGCATTCCGAAAAATACAAGAATTAAAAAAAACGAATACCGGTGTTGCAGAAGATTTTATCAATTTATTGCGTACTTTATCGAGCTGAGGAAGAAAAAATGCAGTTTACAATTAATCGTGAAAACTTACTAAAACCTTTACAATTAGTAACAGCCGTGATTGAGCGTCGCCAAACTTTACCTATACTTTCCAATCTTTTAATACAATTGAATGATAAATATTTATCTTTATTGGGCACTGATATGGAAGTAGAGTTAGCGGGTCGTGTTGCTTTAGAAAAACCAGGCGAATCTGGGGCAACCACTGCACCTGCTAGAAAGCTAATGGATATTTGTCGAAGTTTACCTGAAGATAGCGAACTAAAATTTCAGCAAAAAGGAGATAAATTATATCTGCAATGTGGTCGTAGTCGATTTAATTTATCTACTTTACCTGCTTCAGATTTTCCAATGAGTGAAGTCTTAGATAACCACCCTGAACAAGTAGAGTTTATTTTATCACAGAAAGGTTTACGTTCTTTGATAGAGTCGACTAATTTTGCTATGGCTCAACAAGATGTACGTTATTTTTTAAATGGAATGTTATGGGAACTAGGTCAGGGAAGCTTACGAGCGGTAGCAACGGATGGCCATCGTTTAGCACTTAATGTAAAAGAAGCGAATATAACAGTAGATAGTAATCAAATTATAGTTCCTAGAAAAGCTATTCATGAGCTTTCACGTTTATTAAGTGATGAAGAAAACGATAACTTAACTATTTTCTTAACTAAAAATCAGCTAAGGGTACATATGCAGGATTATACATTTATTTCTAAGCTGATCGATGGTACCTTCCCCGACTATGATAGGGTTATTCCTCAAAGCGGCGATAAAATTCTAGAAATTGATCGAGATTTGTTCAAAGCTTCTTTGTCCCGAGTTGGCATTTTGTCTAATGATAAACATAAAAGTGTTTGTTTAGAGTTAAAAAATGATCTATTACGCATTTTTGCCAATAATCTTGAACAAGAGAATGCCGAAGATTATCTAGATGTGTCTTACCAAGGAAAGGATATAAGTATAGCCTTTAATATTAGCTACCTTATGGATGTATTAAACAGTTTGCCGCCTGGATTAGTTAAGATTACATTAACATCTGCAGAAGCAAGCGTAAGACTTGAGGCTAAAGAAAAAAATGCTAGTGTATACGTCATTATGCCTATGCGTCTGTAATATCTTATGCAATTGGTTCGTTTGAAAGCAAACTGTTTTCGAAATCTTGCTGAATTAGATCTTGAGTTCTCTCCCTGTTTTAATTTTATTTATGGGCCTAATGGTAGTGGTAAATCTAGTTTACTTGAAGCCATTTATTTTTTAAGTTTAGGTCGTTCTTTTCGGAGTAGTTTGGCGAGCCGGGCTATTCAATATGATGAAAAAAGTTTCAATTTGTTTTCAGTCATATTGGGATCATGTCCCACAACAGTGGGCTTAGAAAAAATACGCCAAGGAAAAACAAAAATTAAGATCGGTAATAATGCTAATCCTGTTAGTGAATTGGCTAAATTATTACCACTTCAATTTATTAACCCTAATAGCTATCACTTATTAAGTGGAGGCCCTCGGGCTCGTAGGCAGTTTATCGATTGGGGCGTGTTTCACGTGGAACCAAAATTTTTTCATGTTTGGCAACGTTTTCAGCAAATATTAAAGCAACGTAATGCAGCTTTGCAACAGCAAGTTCCAATGAATCAAATTAAGATATGGGACTTAGAATTAACAGAGACTGCTAACGAGATAACTTTATTGCGAGAAAAATATTTGCAACAATTAACACCTTTAATCACAGATTTAATAAAGAAACTAGTTACTTTACAAGGTTTAAGCCTTGATTTTTATCAGGGTTGGGATAAAAGATTAAATTTAGATTCAATTCTGACCAGTTCAGTTGCGCGAGATTACAAATTGGCATATACGCAATTTGGCCCACATAGAGCAGATTTGTTAATAAAGTTAAATGGAAATCCTGTCCATGAAGTATTATCGCGAGGAGAACAAAAACTATTAACATGTGCATTGCAATTGGCACAAGGCATATTATTAAAAAAAATAACAGAAAAATCATGTATTTATTTATTTGATGATTTATTTTCAGAGCTTGATCCCATCAAACAAAATATGCTTATGAAATTACTTAATAACTTAGAAGCACAAGTTTTTATTACGACAATAGAAAAAACTTTGATAAAAGAGTTGGAAACTAGTGTATTAGGGAAAATATTTCAGGTAGAGAAAGGTGAAATTAGGGAAAAAAATTAAATTTAAAGCTTTCTATTCAATATATGAGGAAATAATATGAATCCCTGGTTAATTTTAGTAGTAGCAGGTTTATTTGAAGTGGGTTTTACAACCTGTATGAAGTTATCAGAGGGATTTACACAAATAAAATACACATTAGGTTTTATATTTTTCTCAATTTTAAGTCTATTTCTTTTGAATAAAGCAATTCTTCAAATACCATTAGGGACTGCTTATGCAGTATGGACAGGAATAGGTGCTTTTGGTACAGCTGTGATAGGAATGTTGTTTTTTAAAGATCCTTTATCATTGCTGAGGGTGCTTTTTTTAACTTTATTAATAGGCTCGATACTCGGATTAAA
This sequence comes from Candidatus Rickettsiella isopodorum, assembly GCF_001881495.1. Classification (NCBI taxonomy): domain Bacteria; kingdom Pseudomonadati; phylum Pseudomonadota; class Gammaproteobacteria; order Legionellales; family Coxiellaceae; genus Rickettsiella; species Candidatus Rickettsiella isopodorum. Next base: position 507,573 of record NZ_LUKY01000033.1, read on the forward strand.
ACTAGTGTCAAGTAAGTAGTGATGTTCCACGTGAAACATCACTGATTTTTACATGATTCGAAAGCTAAAAACTTTTGAAATCAGCCTGAGTTTTAAAGAGTTTTAAAAGAGTTAGCGGCTTTTCATTGGAACTTTGGCTGTAGCATCATCTGCGCATATAAAGCTACTTAAGCTATAGTTTACCTAGGTTACGTAGTAAAAATTAAGAAAAAATACCTAATGCTTTTGATAAAAATAAGATAATTTTAACTAAGGTTTTTTTTGAATTAAAATCGTAATCAAAAACTCATTTGATTACGATTTTCTTGATTGGGTGTTACACTTTCTCTAGCATCGAATACAAAACAAGGTCCTTTAAAGTGGTTTTCGCCACATTTTTCAAAGTAATTTAATATACCACCTTCTAGCTGATAAACTTCTGTATAACCATTTTCTAAAAGATAGGCGGCTGCTTTTTCGCAACGAATTCCCCCGGTACAAAAAGTAACAATGGGTAACTGCTTAAATTTTTCCGGTAATTGTTTTACCGAATTAGGAAAATCTCTAAACCGTTTAAGGCCTAAATTTAAGGCATTTTTAAAACTACCGAGTTCAACTTCAAAAGTATTTCGTGTATCTAAAAGGACTAAATTGGGTCTATTTTCTAGCCAAATATTGAGCATTTCGGGAGTGATATAGGGAGCAGTATGTTTTGTGGGATTAATACTATCAATACCAAAAGATATGATTTCTTTTTTCAGCTTGACTAGCATTTTTTTAAAGGGTTGAAAATTAGAAAAGCTTTTTTTAAATTTTAAATTTTGAAAGTATGAATAAGTATTCAGAAAATTTTGAAAGGAGTTAATAGCATCACTCTCACCAGATATAAATAAATTAATTCCTTCAACGCTTAACAACACTGTTCCTTTCAGGCCTAATTCTGTTGCTTTTGATTTAAGTGAAATTTGTAATTTAGGCAAGATATTGTTGGGTAGTCGAACAAAACGATAAGTAGTTATATTGATAATAGATAACATAGTGTCATTTTAGATAGTTTTAATGGTTGCAAATTAAAATAGAATTTTCTGGTGCTGGAACCAGGATTCGAACCCGGGACCTACTGATTACAAATCAGTTGCTCTACCAACTGAGCTATTCCAGCCATGAATAGAAGAGCCAAATTGTAGTCAATTTAATATAAATTAGCAATTTTAATCGTCAGTTTTTAACTTTACTCCAATTTCTCCACTATTAAAATAATGGATTTTATTTTTAATTTGTACGCAAAGTTGACCTTGTGCATTTATTCCTTCTCCAATACCTACTATAATATTGGATTGATTTTGTATTGTGATTAATTTGCCCACTAAATTATCGAGACGTTGCCAATCCTGCATAAAATAATCTAAGCCTTTAGTTTCAAAATGAGTGAGCGCATGAAGTAAATTTTTTAAAATGAGCACAGCTAGTCGATTTCGCTGTGGTGGTAAATTTTTTAGCGAAAAAATACTTGTAATTGCTTGATCATCAATGGGAAATTGAGTCGGATTATAAAGATTTAAACCAATACCGATAACCGCTTTTTTTATTTTAGCATCAATAGATCGTGATTCAATTAAAATTCCAGCCAATTTTTTTCCTTCATGAATAATATCATTTGGCCATTTCAGTTGTATTTTCTTTAGCCCGTATTCTTCAAGCGCTTTCACAACGGCGATACCTACTACTAAGGTTAAGCCTACTAATTTATTAAGTGGATTTGTGAATTGCCATAGAAGAGATAAAGCTATATTTTTTCCAAAGTTTGAATACCAAATACGCTGAAATTGACCGCGGCCAGCGGTTTGTTGTTCTGAAAAAACGACATAATTTCCATTATATTCTATTTTATTGAGCAGATAATTATTTGTTGAATCCACAAAGGTTAGTACTTCTAGCTGTGAAAGTAGCTGATTAGCTTCACCTAATTCATTAATTATATAAGAAGCATCAAGCAATTCTAATCCACCTGCGATACGAAAAAATTTATCGTTAACTACTTCTAAATTTATTGAAGGATCTAATATTCGTTTTAATACTTCAGGAACTGTTTTGTAAGAAATGTTTAAAAACTTGCTGATTTCCTTGTCGGAATGAAACTTGCCGTCTGCCAATAAGCGTAAAGTAGATTTTAGTAACGACATTTGAAACTCTTTTATAATACATGATGTTTTTAATAGATTTTATCTAAAAATCCAATCAATTTATCACTTTTTTATTAATTATTAAATTAAGCAATGACCTGCTAACTTCTCCAAAATATGAAGTGGGGCTGCTTTTGGATTTGACATAGCCGTTGTTGGCAAATAAAAGGTTTGTTCTAGCAGATATTGTCCTGATATAGCAGCATGTGATACTTGATCAGTAGAGACTATCCAACTAGTGCCCGGAGGAAAACTGACTTCTTTATATTTTACTTGTTTTTGATAACTGGTGTCGAGTTTCATATTATCATGTATTTTTAGCATGATATGATCATAATGGGTGCGAACACTTTTTGTAATGCCTAACCAATGTAAAAATTTTGCACTGCCAGGGAGAGGTTTATTAATTTTTGGTAAAAAACGCTGGGCTACTTCTTCAAAGCTTTCACCTATACGCCAAATCCGATGTTCGCCATAGGGATTGATATTACAAAATAAGCGAACAATCCGATATCCTTGATTAGGATTTGCAGCAAAGGCATCTACATGTAATCGACGATCATCTTTACGCGCAGAAGTTTTACGATTTCTTATTTGCACTGGACGGTAACTCGTGCGCCCTATGGTAAGTGAATTCGTATACTGTGAAAATAATGAACTCATGAAATAGTTGGCTTGTTTAGAAAAACGAGCCAACATGGATTTTAAATCAACTTGGTGTTTTTGATCAGCCTTAATGCCTTTTAAACGATTATCTTTTAAGTTAAAGCTAATATTTTTTGTTTTCTTATCTATCAAGTAAGGAATAAATAACATCCGTTCAGAGGGATGTATATTAAATGAAAGTTGCGGACAAAAAATAATTTTCCCAGACTCAAGATCAGAAATGGCAGTTTCTTGTTCATGTTTTTTAAATTCCATATCCCAAGCAGCGGCTGTACAGATAGAGAAAATATCCATTCTTAATTAAATCCATTTAAAAAGCTCTTATTCTATAGCTTTTTCAGTTAATTTTCTAGAATGTTGGTTGGTATTAATAATATAAATTCAGAAGTATGGTTATTTTTTCATGACTTTATAACTTAAAGCTTCCATTAAGTGTGGAGTTTTAATTTTTTCACATTCTGTTAAATCTGCAATAGTGCGTGCTATCCGTAAAATACGATGATAAGCACGTGTTGAAAGTTGAAATTTTTCTAAAGCATTTTCTAAAATTTTGTGATCGGTATTTGATAATTTACAGGCAATTTTTAAGATATTACCGTTTAAATTATGATTAAGTGTTCCAAATTTTTTTAGCTGTTTAAATTGTGCTTTTTTAACTCTATATCGAATAGTTTTGCTACTTTCTTCATGGCGTGGTCTCCGAAAATAATTTTTTGGTAAAGAATTAACTTCAAGGCACATATCAATACGATCCAAAAAAGGCATAGATAATTTTTTGCGATAACGTTGGATCTGTGGCGGTACGCACACACAAGGATGAACCTGACTACCTAGATAACCGCATGGGCAGGGATTCATAGCAGCAATTAACTGGAAATTAGCTGGAAATTCAGTTTGTCGGGAAGCACGTGAAATACTTATATTTCCTGACTCTAAGGGTTCACGCAAGGCTTCCAATACTTGCCGGTCAAATTCAGGTAATTCATCCAAAAATAAAACACCATGATGGGCCAATGATATTTCTCCCGGGCGGGGTGGATTGCCGCCGCCTACTAGCGCTATGCTTGAGGCGGTGTGATGCGGTCTACGAAAGGGAGGAAATTTCCAAGTGCTTAGTTCTAGAGATTGTCCACTGATTGAATGTATCGCAGCAAGTTCTAGAGCTGCTTCATCACTGAGTAAAGGTAATAAACTTATTAAACGAGAGGCAAGCATCGTTTTTCCAGTGCCTGGCGGGCCTATCATTAATAAGCTATGTTTTCCTGCAGCGCAAATTTCTAAAGCTCGTTTAGCATGTGCTTGCCCGAACACTTCAGATAAATCGGGTAATTGACGATGCTCAAGTTGAGAATAGTCTGCATGGTAATTTGATAAAGGAACTCGTCCATGTAAATGTGAGCAAACTTGTAAAATATTTTTAGCAGGTAAAATACTCGTTTTTTTATTGAAACTGGCTTCTTGAGCATTGGCTAAGGGCACTATAATAGTGTGGTTGGCTTTTTGTGCCGCTAACGAAAAAGGGATAATACCAGAAACGGGTCGAAGTTCTCCTGACAATCCTAGCTCACCGATAAATTCATACTGTTCGAGCGTATTGCTTGGTATCTGGTTAGAAGCTGCCAGAATACTTAATGCAATTGGCAAATCAAATCGACCTCCTTGTTTTGGAAGATCGGCAGGGGCAAGATTGATAGTTATTCGTCGGGCAGGAAATTCAAATTGCGCATTAATTATAGCGCTACGCACCCGATCTCGATTCCCTTTGACAGTTGTTTCAGTGAGTCCAACAATAGATAAACTAGGTAAACCATTTGATATATGAGTTTCAACAGTAACAGGAAGCGCTTGAATTCCGGCATTTGCACGAGTTTGCACAATAGCTAGTGACATAATCAGCTCCTTCTAATTTTTATTTTAATTGGTCACTTAAAAAATTAAATTGACTTATTTTTTACTTTTTTTACTTTTTGATTTAGTTAGATGGTTTTCTAAGTAAGCGATTTGTTTTTCCAATGTATTTAGTTTAATACGGGTTTTTGTTAAAACTTTTTTTTGTACATCAAACTCTTCACGTGTTACTAAATCAAGTTTTGCAAACATACTTTGCAAAATCGCTCGAAAGTTTTTTTCTAAATCTTTCTTAAATTTATTTAATCCGGGTGGCAGACTTTCGCTAAGTCGCTTTACGGCATCGTCAATAAATTTCGTATCAAACATACAAAAATTCCTCTTTATCGAATGACTATTTTAACCTAAGTGCCTATAATAACATTGAACTAGTTAATTAGTATGAGGGCAAATATTAGCTAAAGCAATTTTAAGAGTGCTTAATTTTTCGTCGACAACTAAAGTATATTTTTGTTCTGATATGGATAGCGGTTCTTCTCGCTCCTTTTGGAGTTTTAAAATAGATGAGTTTGCTTCAGAAATAGGATTATTTTGCATGTTCCGCTTTGTAATGCGTTGGTTTATTTCAAGATCATTGGTTTGACAATGAAGTATATAGAATGGCACTTTTAAAAGTTTAGCCAGATTATAGAACAACACTCGCTGGCTATGAAGAAGAAAGGTTGCGTCAATTAACACCGTTAATCTAGCTTTAATAACAATTTTTGCTAAACTTTTAAGTTTATTATAAGTTTTTTCAGTTGATTGTGGGGTGTAAATTCCTCCAAAAGGGCTAGAGTGAGAGTTTTCATATAAAGGTATGTTGAATAATTGTTTACGAATAATGTCGGAACTTATTTGTATAGCGCTGCATTCAATAGCTATGTTTTTTGCTGTGGTTGATTTTCCTGACCCAGCAAGTCCGTGCATAATGATTAAACATGGTTTTTTAGGGTGAGTGTAGAATTCTGCTAAATTTATGAAATTGTAATAATCATTACGAATATCTATTTTTTCTTTATCATTTAGATCTTTCTGATTTAGGCGGAATAAAGCTATTTTGGCGCGAACCACTGCTCGATAAGAAAGATAATAAGCTAATAAATTAAGCCCTTCATAATCGCCAGTAAATTGTAGGTAGGTATTAATTAATTGGTTAGCTAATTTGGGTTGCTTTTTTCCTGCTAAATCCATCACTAAAAAGGCAAGATCAGCAATGACATCGGTCCATCGCAAATCTTCATTGAATTCTAGGCGATCAAAAAGAACAAGTTTACCATGATAGAAAATAATATTCGCTAAATGTAAATCCCCATGGCAATCACGAATAAAGCCTTTTTCTTTTCGCTTTTCAAAGAGTTTTTGATGTTTAGTAAATTGTTTGTTAGCCCATAAGGCTAACTTTTTTACTTGTGCTATATCGGTAGGATTGCTAAGTAAAGGAATGATTTGCTCAAAATTTTGCTGAGTAGGAGCATGTACCTCCTCAGGAAGGCCAAAGCGTGAATTCTTGGGTGCAGCAGGTGTTTTTTTATGAAATTCTGCAATTAATTGACCTAATTGGTCAATAAGCGGAGCACTTAATTTTCCTTGTTTAAGGAGTGCGCTTAGTAAATTATCTTGAGAAAATTCGCACATCTTGATGGCATACTCTAAAATAGGTCCTGTGTCGCCATTAATTTGAGGGTGTTCGATGTTCCCTGTAATAGGTACCACAGCAAGATAAATTTCGGGTGCAAATAATTGACCTAACCGTAATTCCTCTTCGCAGAAATATTTACGTTTTTTCAAGGTTGAAAAATCTAAAAAACCAAAATCAACAGGTTTTTTTATTTTATAAGCATATTTCCCCGTCAATATCACCCAGGAAACGTGAGTTTCAATAAGTCCAAGTTGTAGAACTGGATGATTAAAAGCACGGTTAGATAGAAGATTTTTAATTAAAAAAGAATTAGGCATAGCAGAAGATTAAATATCAATATTTATTAAGCAATTAGATACTATAGCGTAACTTATTATGGGTTGTAAGGGGTATAGATACAGAATAGAAAATTTTATAAGGGATATTTCAAATGAAATTGCCGTATGCGAAAAAATTAATCCAGCAGTTATTAATGGAAGCACAAATTGAGATAAATGGAAAAAATCTTAGAGACATACAAGTTCATAATGAAAAATTTTATATGCGGTTGTTAAAAAATCCTATTTTAGCTTTGGGTGAATCGTATGTAGAAGGATGGTGGGATTGTGAAAGTCTTGATGAATTCTTTTTTTATTTATTGCGCACAGAATTACCTGAAAATATAAAAAGAAATAAATATTTTATTTATTATTTTATAAAAGAAAAGCTGCGTACACTTATTTTAAGTGGTTTTAATTTACAAGCAAAATCCCGTGCATTTGAAGTAGGTAAACATCATTACGATAAAGGGAACTCATTATATCAAGCGATGTTAGATGAGAATTTGACCTATAGCTGTGCTTATTGGAAAAAAAGTAAAAATTTAGATGAAGCTCAACAAGCTAAGCTGGCATTAGTCTGTGAGAAATTAAAACTAAAACCGGGTATGAAGGTGCTCGATATAGGATGTGGCTGGGGAAGTTTTGCTCGTTATGCGGCAGAAAATTATGGGTGTTCAGTTTTAGGATTGACAGTATCCAAAGAGCAATATGATTACGCTAAAAAGATTTGCCAAGGTTGGCCTATAGAAATTCTTTTCAAAGACTATCGAGATGTTACGGGATTATTTGATCGCATTTGTTCAATAGGCATGTTTGAGCATGTAGGACCAAAAAATCACAAAACCTATATGAAAATTGCACACCGGTGTTTAAAAAAATCCGGATTGTTTTTATTACACACTATCGGGAGTAATACATCAAAATATCATCCTAATCCATGGATACATAAATATATATTTCCAAATGGAATTTTACCTTCTATTCGTCAAATCGGAAAAGCGAGTGAAGGCCTTTTTATCATGGAAGATTGGCATAATTTTGGGGCTTATTACGATAAGACATTAATGGCTTGGTTTGAAAACTTTAATAAATCTTGGATTTTTTTAAAAAAAGATTACGATTATGCATCTTTTTACCGAATGTGGAAATACTATTTATTAGCATGTGCAGGAGCGTTTAGAGCACGTGATCTTCAGCTATGGCAAATTGTTTTTTCTAAAGGCGGTGTAATTCATGGGTATGAATCTATTCGTTAATTGACGAAAACTAGCTGTTCTTGTTCTTAAAAATCATTGTTTCTTACTCTATAGTGGAAAAATACAGAGTAATTAAATATTAATTATTTTTCTAAAGCTAGTTTCTCCAAGAGTTAGATTTAAATAAATTAAAGATAGAAGTTATAAGATGGTTTACCCCCTAGTACTTTTATGAAACAATGTAAGCCTAATTTATGTGGAGAATATCGTGTGATTGACGAGGAAGGTTTTCGTATAGGGGTTGGTATTATTGTTGCTAATTCTGAAGGGCAAGTCCTTTGGGCTAGACGCATTGGTCAGCATGCTTGGCAATTCCCTCAGGGTGGCCTTCAAACTAATGAAACACCAGAGCAAGCTCTATTTAGAGAACTTTATGAAGAATTAGGATTAGAAGATTCCGATGTTGAGCTACTAGGGGGGACAAAGAATTGGTTATATTATTGGTTACCTCCCCATTTACGACGTTCACATATGCAACCATTATGCATTGGACAAAAACAAAAATGGTTTTTGCTTTGCTTAAGGGGGGATCCGGAAAAAATTCGTTTTGATGTGACTCGTTCGCCTGAGTTTGATCGTTGGCGTTGGGCTCCGTATTGGTATCCAATCAAGCAAGTTATTACATTTAAGAGACATGTTTATCGGCGTGCGTTAGAAGAATTAGCGACATTACTTCCCTCTGAAGTTATGCAACCAAGGCGGGTTAGTAAATTGTGTAGCAACTTAACGTTGGTAGAAAAGGTCGAATAATCAAATAAATATAAACTTATTTGCGCATACTTACGGATTTAAGGATAGCACAAAAGCAGTATTTAAACCGTAATTTAAGCGTATGCCCAAATACTAATTAGTTAGGTGTTTGCTATGTTGAAGCTACTTCGTCGTATTGTTCAAGAGATCAGCGCAGCGCAGAGTTTTAAAGAAGCCTTACGGACCTTAGTAAGACGGATTCGTGAAGCTTTGAATACTCAATCTTGCACAGTTTTTCTTCTTGATAGCGAAAAAAATTATGTTTTACTCGCAACTGAGGGCTTAAATTCTAGATGTGTTGGGAAAGTGCGTTTTGGTTTTGATCAAGGCTTAGTTGGCTTAGTTGGGCAGAATGGCGAATTAATTAATATTGAAAATGCACCAGAACATCCTGATTTCTTATACATCGCAGATATAGGCGAGGAGCGTTTTAAAGCCTTTCTTGGCGTCCCTATTATTCATAATCGTGCCTTACTGGGTGTATTGGTTGTTCAACAAGAAGAACAGCGTTGTTTTGATGAAGCAGAAGAGGCTTTTTTAGTAACTATGGCTGCCCAATTAGGGGGTGTATTAGCACACGCCGAAGCGACCGGAGAAATATTTTCTTTATTTAAGGAAAATAAAAAACAATTACAACAGGATATTAGTTTTCAAGGAATAGCAAGTGCGCCAGGTATTGCCATAGGACAGGTAGTTGTCGCTTATCCATTTGCTGATTTAGAAGCAGTTCCCTATAAAAGAGCCGATGATGTATTAGCAGAAATAGCTCAATTAAAGAAAGCTTTTAAAGCAGCACGAGATGATATCCATCGTTTAAAAAAACATATGATGTCCGTGTTACCTGAGGAAGAGCAAGCACTATTTGACGTTTATTTAGCAATTTTAAATAAAGCTAGTTTGGAAAAAGAAGTAATAATAGCCATTAAAACTTCCCATCAATGGGCGCAGACAGCTTTGCAATCAGTTATTAGTACACATGTGCAACATTTTGAGAAAGTTGATGACGATTATTTGCGTGAAAGAGCTGCCGATTTAAGGGATTTAGGACGCCGAATATTAATGCATTTACAAAACAACCAATTTACGCCACCCCTCTACCCAGAAAATACTATTCTGATTGGTGAAGAAGTGAGTCCATCGGCTTTAGCGGAGGTGCCTGAAGGTCGATTAGCAGGGATAGTTTCTATAAGAGGCTCTAGCCACTCTCACCTGTCTATTTTAGCACGCTCTTTAGGGATTCCTGCTGTCACTGGAGTTGAAAATTTACCAGTCAACCAGCTTGAAGCGCAGACTTTAATTATAGATGGCTCCCAAGGCCGTATTATTGTAGCTCCTTCTGGGAGGGTTAAACAAAGCTTTACTACACTGATACAACAACAAAGTGAATTTACAAATAGCCTAGAGGCATTGCGAGAATTACCTGCTCAAACATTAGATGGTTATAGCATCGCTCTTTGGGTAAATACGGGTCTTATGGCGGATGCCAGCCTTTCTTTAACAGCTGGTGCAGAAGGTATAGGGCTATATCGCACTGAAGTACCCTTTCTAATTCGTGATTGCTTTCCCGCTGAAGATGAACAATATGGTTTATATCGTCAATTATTGGCGGCATTTTCACCACGACCCGTTGTAATGCGGACACTAGATATTGGAGGAGATAAGGCATTACCTTATTTTCCTATTAAAGAAGATAATCCATTTTTAGGTTGGCGTGGGATCCGTGTAACACTGGATCATCCCGAAATATTTTTAATCCAAATCCGTGCAATGTTACGAGCTAATTTGGAGTTTAATAATTTACGCATTATGTTGCCAATGGTGAGTTGTGTTGCTGAGGCTGATCATGCTTTACGTTTGATTGATCAAGCGTATGAAAAAGTAGTGAGTGAACATACTCAAGCATGTAAGCCTCCCATTGGGATAATGATTGAGGTTCCTTCTGCAATTTATCAAGCACGGGCATTAGCGGAACGAGTTGAGTTTCTATCAGTAGGAAGTAATGATCTTACTCAATATATGTTAGCAGTAGATCGGAATAATCCTCGTGTAGCTAATTTGTATGATCCGTTTCAGCCAGCAGTTCTAAAGGCTTTAGTACAAATTGTAGAAGCCGCTCATCAAGCGAAAAAACCGATTAGTATTTGTGGAGAAATGGCTAGTGATCCTTTAGCTGTACCATTACTTTTAGCCATGGGATTTGATGCCTTGAGCATGAATTCTTTTTCCATTCCTCGAATAAAGTCAGTCATTCGACAAATTAGTTTTAACGAAGCTAGAAATACATTAGTACAAATTTTAGCAATGGATAATGCTGCGGATATAAGAAAATATTTAAATAAAGAATTATCAAGATTTAACTTGGATTATTTAATACCTGTTACTGGATAGTCGTATGAATTGGTGCGAAAAATGTCAATCTAGTTTTAATGGGTACCCTTTAGAATGTCCGGAGAGGGTATCACGCCCCGAAAGCTATGCGGAATTGAAACCTAGCCAATTAATTTCTATAGCGCGTGGTTCTGGGGGCAGTTATGGTGATGCTGCTTTAAATGCGCAAGGAGAGATCATTTTAACAAATCGTTTAGATCGTTTTCTCGAGTTTGATGTATATAAAGGGGTACTTTCGGTTGAATCAGGTATTACTTTAGCAAAAATATTGGAACTTATAGTTAAACAAGGTTGGTTTTTGCCCGTAATGCCTGGAACAGCAGAGGTTTCCTTAGGTGGGTGTATTGCTACAGATATACATGGAAAAAATCATTGGCATGCAGGTTCTTTGGGGCAACATGTTCTTAGTTTACAGCTTGTTATTGCTAATGGAGAAAAGGTAAATTGCTCACCTAAAGTTATGCCAGAATTATTTTGGGCTACTATAGGTGGTATGGGCTTAACAGGAATTATTGGTGTAGTGACTTTACAATTAAAGCGAATTGAAACAGCTTATATGAAAGTGCAACATCGAGTTGCACATAACCTGGAACAGGTATTAGGGGAGTTGGGTCAAGAGGATGATGAGTTTGAATATAGAGTAGCCTGGTTAGATACTTTAAATAGGTCATTTTTTCATGGCGTTATTATGAAGGCAAAACATGCAGACTTATCGGAACTATCTATTCGCCAACAAAAATCAGCTTTTTCACTTTCAAAATATATTTCTTTTAATTGTCCTTACTCACTTCCGTGTTCTCTTTTATATCCCAAATTGATAAAACTATTTAATAAAGTCTATTATTACCATTTGACTAAAAAGGATCAATCTTTTTTACAGACTTATCATGATTATTTTTTCCCATTGGATCGCATAAGAAATTGGCCTCGTTTGTATGGTAAGAAAGGTTTTATTCAATATCAATGCGTAATACCAACAAAATTTGCCCACTCTGCTATTAACGAAATATTAGAAACTTTACAGAAGCATAAACATCCTATTTATTTAGCTGTATTAAAACATTTTGGGCAAGAAAATTTAGCTCCATTATCATTTCCACTTTCAGGATTTACTTTAGCGCTTGATATCCCTCTTCGTAATGAAAAAATATTTACATGCTTAGATATTTTGGACGAAATAGTGATTCATGCGGGAGGAAGAATTTATTTGGCAAAAGATGCTCGTTTAAAACCAGAAGCGTTTCGTAAAATGTATAAACGATACCTAAACTGGTTGAGAGTCAAACAATATTGGGACTCACACAACAGGTTTAGTTCAAGTTTATCCAGGCGCTTGAAACTTGGTTTCTAAATTTCTCTAATAATTTAAGTCTAAGTTTTTTAAAAAAGCTTGTATTTTTGGTTCACGACCGCGGAATTTTTTAAACAATTCGATAGCATCAATTGCTCCCCCTTGCTCTAAAATAGTATGTAAAAAAGCTTTCCCAGTTTCTTCATTAAAGATTCCATCCTCTTGAAATTTAGCAAACGCATCACATGCCAAAACTTCTGCCCAAAGATAACTATAGTATCCAGCAGCATAACCACCTGCAAAAATATGTGAAAATCCATGCTGAAATCGATTGAATGTTGCTATAGATATTATGTCGATTTGCTTACGTATTGAATCGAGTAAATCTTGGATTTGCTCATAACCTTTGGCAGGATCAAATTCTAGATGCACACGAAAATCAAATAATGATAATTCTAGTTGTCTTAATAATTGAAGGCCAGCCTGAAAATTTTTGGCTTCACGCATTTTAATAATCAGCGTTTCAGGTAAAGTTTTACCTGTTTTGTAATGGCTACTGATTTGATCTAGAACTAATTTTTCCCAAACAAAATACTCTAAAAATTGACTTGGTAATTCGACTGCATCCCAAGCAACCCCATTAATGCCTGAAACAGCAGAATAATCAATTATAGTCAACATATGTTGTAAACCATGACCAAACTCATGGAATAAGGTTAAAACTTCTTCATGTGTTAATAGCGGAGTTTGTGTAAGATCGATAGGAGGAGAGAAATTACAGGTTAAAAAAGCAATAGGTGTTTGAATATCGTTATTATTTAAACGGCGTCGCGATTGATAATCGTCCATCCAAGCTCCTTCACGTTTCTCTGGTCTTGCATACAGATCTAAATAAAACTGCCCTCGTAATTGTTGTTGATTATCTGTAATGGCGAAAAAACGAACCTGTGGATCCCAAATCTCCACACCTTTAATTTCTTTAATTTGCATCCCAAATAAACGTTCAATTAAGTTAAAAAGTCCCGAAAGGACTTTATCGACAGGAAAATAACAGCGTAGGGTATCATCACAAATACCAAATTTTTTTTCTTGTAATTTTTCACGATAATATAAAATATCCCAAGCCTGTAGAGTTTCAATTTGATCTCGAGATTGTGCAAAAGTAGAAAGCTCTTTCCATTCTTCTTTTGCTTTGAGTTGTGCATAGGCGAGTAGCCCCTGTAAAAACTCAAGTACATCTTCAGGGTTTTTTGCCATTTTATTCAAAGCTAAACTTTTTTGAGCATAATTTTTAAAGCCAAGTATTTGACTTAATTCATGGCGTAAATTAAGTATATTGAACATTACTTGGCTATTATCAAAGGCTAGATTACTGAGCTCAGAAGCTCGGGTAATATGAGCTTTATATATTGATTCACGTAAAGCTCGGTTATCAGCATAGGTTAATATAGGAAAATAAGACGGATAATCTAGAGTAATTAAAAAGCCGGTTAGTTTTTTTTCTTGTGCGATTTTTTCAGCGTTTGCGATGACATAAGCGGGGACTCCTTTTAACGTGGATCTATCGCTAATGTGTTTTGACCATTCCGCTGTAGTATCCAGTAAATTTTCTTCAAATTGATTCGATAATTGGGATAATTGAGTTTGAATGTCTTGAAATCTTTTTTGCTGAGTTTTGGGTAAATCGACACCACCTAAATGAAAATCTCGTAATTCGTTATGTAGACATTTTTCTTGTGCATAATTGAATTGATAATCACTATTAGCTAAATTTTTAATGGATTGATAAAGAGCATAATTTTGATTTAATTCGGAACTATAGGCACTTAATTTGGGAAGACATTCGTTATAGGCATAGCGTAAACCAGAGGTTTGTTTGACGGCATATAAATGGTTGATTGGAGACCAAAATTGCTGAAGTCGGTCATCCAAATCATCTAATTTCTGAATAAAACTCCAATCAAGAGGAGTAACTTCAGCTAATAGTTGGGCTAATTCAGATCGATTATTGTCAAGTAGATTATCTAATTCTCTGACTATATTTTTTGGATTAATTTCATTAAATTTAGGTAATGCATTCATCATGTGTTCCTAAGAGTGTTGTATTTAGCTATTATTTTTTTGATAAAAAATCAAACTGAGTTTATTTTGTCTGATGAAGATAAATTTTTAGCGATGCTTTTATCTGACTAAGTTTAAAGCCACGATATTGAAGATAACGTATTTGACGTGACTGTTCTTTTAGGAGACAACTAGGCCTAAACTTTTTTTGCAGAGTCTTTTGAATAATGGTTAACCAAAATTCTTCATCTTGGGGAAGTTGAGAAAAAATAATATCATTACTTATACCATATTGATGACATTCGGTAGTGATCCGTATAGGCCCATATCCTTGCCTTATGCGTTTTTGAATAAATGTTTCACAAAAACGTACTTCGTTTAAAAATCCTTGTTGAGTTAAAATGTCTAAAACAGCTCCTATCGATTGATGCAGAAATCCTTTTTTCACCAATTTCTCTCGAAGCGTAAAGCGAGTATGCTCTCTTCTTGCTAAATGGTCCAAAGCAATTTGATAGATATTTTTGTCAATTTCTAAGACAGCATCATATAACATACACTAGCATTATTGTTACTCAACAATTTCAGTTTCCAGTTCTGACACTTCAGACAGATTATTTTCAGAAGGTTTGTTGATTAATTTTTTTCGAATCTCCGTTTCTAGTTTTTGAAAAATTTCAGTACGATCTTTCAAAAATTGCTTCGCATTATCTTTTCCTTGACCAATTCGTTCACCTTGATAACTATACCAAGCCCCTGCTTTATCGATTAATCCATTCGTTACACCGAGATCAACAATTTCTCCTAGGTGACAAATTCCTTGATTATAAAGAATTTCAAACTCAGCTTGCCTAAATGGAGGAGCAACTTTGTTTTTTACTACTTTGACTCGAGTTTCATTACCTATGACTTCATCACCTTTTTTGATGGAACCCGTGCGACGTATATCAAGACGTACTGACGCGTAAAACTTTAGTGCATTGCCGCCTGTTGTTGTTTCAGGATTACCAAACATAACCCCAATTTTCATACGGATTTGATTAATAAAGATAACAAGAGTGTTGGAGCGCTTAATATTTCCTGCCAGTTTACGTAAAGCTTGTGACATTAAACGGGCTTGTAAACCCATATGCGAATCACCCATTTCTCCCTCAATTTCGGCTCGAGGAGTTAGTGCCGCAACAGAGTCTACCACGATGATATCGATTGCATTAGAGCGGACTAACATATCAACAATTTCTAGTGCTTGTTCTCCTGTGTCAGGTTGAGAAACTAGAAGCTCATCTTTTTTTACACCTAATCTCTCGGCGTAATTAGCGTCAAGCGCGTGTTCGGCGTCAACAAATGCCGCGACCCCTCCTATTTTTTGACATTCGGCAATCGTTTGCAGGGTAAGTGTCGTTTTACCAGAAGATTCAGGCCCATAGATTTCGATGATGCGTCCGCGTGGTAATCCACCTATCCCTAAAGCGATATCTAAGCCTAAAGAACCTGTAGAGATTACATCGACAGAAACCTGGCTAGAATCACCTAGGCGCATAACAGCACCTTCCCCGTGTTGTTTTTTAATCTGACTTAATGCCATTTTAAGGGCTTTTTCTCGTGAATTACTTGCATCACTCATAGCGCAGGTACCTTTATAAAGGAAAAAATGTAAAAATGGACTCTAACAAACATTATCGCATAAAATAAGCGACTGTCTCTATATGCTTTTTAGAGAGATCCACTTAAAAAGCAAGTATTTGTTTAAATTTTAAACAAATACTTGCGAAACCCATGCATTTTAAGCGCATGATTTTTTATAGTGAAGGTTATAAAGATTAAAAATGTAAGAAAAAGATCTGATAAGAGGCCTAATGAAAATACAAGTTCCTTCATTTAAATCAATCCGTGCTTTAGTTGTAGGGGATGTCATGTTGGATCGTTATTGGTCTGGTGATACATCCCGAATTTCTCCAGAAGCGCCCGTACCGATAGTTCATGTAAGAAGTCTTGATGAGCGTCCAGGCGGCGCAGGAAACGTCGCGTTAAATATAGCCGCGCTAGGTGCGCAGGTCGATTTACTTAGTTTTTGTGGAGATGATGAGGCGGGTAATATACTTGAGGAAAAACTAAGTCATGCTGGGGTCAATTGTTATTTATACAAGCTACCACAATCACCTACAGTGACTAAGCTTCGTATACTCAGTCTGCACCAGCAATTGATACGGCTCGATTTTGAAGAGACACCTTATCAATTGAACTATACCTATCTAAAACAATTATTTGAGCAAAAAATTGTACAGTGTGATGTAGTCATATTTTCCGATTATGCCAAAGGATGTTTGGCTCAGGCTCAGGAGCTCATTCAATTAGCGCGAAAAGCAAATAAGCCCGTATTCGTTGATCCTAAGAGTAATAATTTTATTGCCTATCATGGTGCTACAGTGTTAACACCCAACCGGCGGGAATTTGAAGTAGTAGTAGGAAAATGTAATAGTGAGCAAGCTTTATTGCAAAAGGGTAAACAGCTTTTAAAAGAGCATAATTTTGAAGCGCTACTGGTGACACGAGGGGAACAGGGAATGACGTTAATTCGAGACGATCAACCCGAGATTTCCTTATCGGCTTTTGCTAAGCAAGTTTATGATGTTACAGGTGCAGGCGATACGGCAATAGCTTGTTTAGCGCTAACTTATGCGATACAAGCTGATTTAGTCCATTCAGCACAACTTGCCAATATTGCTGCAAGCATAGTCGTGGGAAAAATTGGAGCAGCTACAGTCAGTCCAGCCGAACTAAGGCGAGCGATACAAATTCAGCAGCTCTCCTTTCATGGTGGTATTTTGACTGAAGATGAACTTAAAATAGTTGTTGCAGATGCAAAAGCGCATAATGAACAAATAGTGATGACAGGAGGTTGTTTCGATATTTTACATGCGGGTCATGTCGCTTACTTAGAACAAGCAAAACGTTTAGGCGATCGATTAATCGTAGCGATTAATGATGATAATTCCGTATCAAGCTTAAAAGGTTCAGGAAGACCGATAAACAAATTAGCCAATCGAATGGCGGTATTAGCAGGATTGAGTGTAGTAGATTGGGTAGTATCATTTAGTGAAGCAACTCCAGAACGTCTTATTAAACTGTTATTGCCAGATATTTGGGTAAAGGGAAATGATTATCAAGTCAATGATCTTTCTGAAGCGAAAGCAATACAAGAATATGGTGGCCAGATAAAATTAGTTGATTTGGTCAGAGGATGCTCTACTAGTGCGATCATTTCAAAAATTCAAGAACAAGAAAGAGAATCTTCATGATTGTCGTTACAGGTGGGGCAGGTTTTATTGGTAGCAATTTAGTTAAACAACTTAACCTGGTTTACCCTGATATACCGATTGTAGTCGTTGACGATCTAACAGATGGAGCTAAGTTCAGAAATATTGTGGATTGCTCGATTACTGACTATTTAGACCAAAATGAATTCTTAGATAAAATTAAGCAAAATAAGATTTTTTCTAAACTAAAAGCAGTTTTTCATCAAGGTGCTTGTTCCGTGACTACCGAATGGAATGGACACTATATGATGAATAATAATTATGAATATTCTAAAAATTTATTGCAGTACTGCTTGGCTTGGAAGATTCCTTTCATTTATGCTTCGAGTGCTGCCGTATATGGTTTGGGAACTGTTTTTAAAGAAGAATTAGTGTATGAAAAACCCGTAAATGTTTATGCTTATTCTAAATATTTATTTGATCAATATGTAAGAAGTATTTTTTATGATATAAAGAGTCAAGTTGTAGGTTTACGTTACTTTAATGTTTATGGTCCTAAAGAAAGCCATAAAGGTAGTATGGCCAGTGTGGTATTACATGCGGATAAACAACTTAAAAGTACAGGTATTATAAATTTATTCGAAGGAACGGATGGTTACGCTAATGGCGAACAACTTAGAGATTTTATCTATGTTGACGATGTTGTTGCTATTAATCTTTGGTTTTTAAAATCTAAAAAAAGTGGAATTTATAATGCAGGGACAGGAAATTGTGAAAGTTTTAATACACTCGCACAAGCAGTTATTGATTTTTATGGTCACGGAGAGATCCACTATATTCCATTCCCAGAACATTTGAGAGATTGTTATCAAAATTTTACTCAAGCTGATCTTTCAAAATTGCGTAATGCAGGTTATCAAGGAGCTTTTCGTAATGTTGCTAATGGGGTCAAAGATTATCTTTCTATGATACATAAAAATATTACCGTTTAATTCATTGCCACATTCTTTTTTTATCCATAAAATATAAATTCCGATAGAAAAATTTTAAAAAGGAGTTTTTTTTATGGATATTTATTCTTCTTTATTGACTACTTTGCTAGCGTCAATTATAACTACACCAGTTTTAGCAACTACCAGCCCTTTTATTTCGCATAATAATACCGTGTTAACTTCTTCCCCTGCAAAAACACTATCTAATTCAGTTTCAGCACTGGTTAATATTAATACAGCGGATGAAGAGACCTTAGCAGCAGAATTAAAAGGCATTGGTTTAAAACGTGCTAAGGCAATTCTTGCTTATCGTAATGAGCATGGACCCTTTCAATCTATTGATGATTTGATAAAAATCAAAGGAATAAGTAAAAGAATAGTGGATCAAAATCGCGAAAAAATAACTGTTTAATGAGGTTTCAGATATAAAAGTTGATTAAAAGGGAGGATAACAAAATTATATCTGAGTTGTGTGAAGTGGTATTCGTTGTGCTTGAGAAGGCGAAATTCTTTATTCAAGCACAATGAATCAAAAACAATAGGCGTAATTAGCAATTGTGAGTTTTTGTAAGCGCCATAATCATGCAGCAATCTATGTTTATACTATAACCATAGATTGCGAGTTGAGTGTCCACCTATTCAAGTATGAAGAGCATAGATAGGTAGCTGTGCTAACATGTATTTGATAGTCACTTCTAAATCGGATATTGAACATTCTAAACATGCCCCTTTAGGTGGCATAGCTCGATAACCCATTGTTGCATGTTTTAATAAGAGTGAAAATTTTTTCTTGATGCGCGGCGCCCAATCCGAATGATTCCCTAAACGCGGTGCGCCGCCTATGCCATTTTTATGACACAAGATACATTTACTTTCGAATATAGTTTTTCCCAAGTGAGCATCTTGTTCAACAACTTGTAATGATAATGAGGGGCTTATTTCTGAAGAAGCTACTTTGACTTTTCCAATCGGAGCGATACGCTTTTCAAGTGCTATTGAAGAGTTATCAAAAAAATCTGCATAAATAGGCATCATAAAATCAGAAGTAAAAATAAAAACAATTATATTTAAAATTTTTCTAAAATTTAGCACATGCTCAACTATGAATTTTTAAGATCGAAAAAAGCATCTAAGGATTTTATTTATTCTCCTATTTTTTTCATTAAAAGTTTAAGCAAAGTTTGTTTCCGCCTCTTTTTCTTCGGTTTCCATACTTGATTGATATTGACCTTTGCAAGCAGCGGCATTGAGTTTTGCGCGTTTATAAAAGGCACGCTGTGCTGCTTTCACATTATGCGCTTTGCCATTCCAAGTTTTTAATGCAGGTTCTTGTAAAGCGCGACCATAGGAAAAGCTTAAGCGCCAAGGATGACGCGAAGGTTGTAGTTTATTCATCGTATTTAAATGAGCAGTAGCGGCTTCTGGAGTTTGACCTCCAGAAAGAAAATTAATGCTAGGTACTGCTGCAGGAACTGTTTGACGTAATATCTTTAAAGTTGCTGCTGCAACTTCAGCGATATTAGGTTGTGGGATATATTGATTTCCAGCAATTACCATACTGGGTTTTAGTATCATACATTCTAGTAAAATATGGTGCTTGTGGAGTTCTTCAAATACGGTATAAAGAACAGCTTCTGTTGCTTCAGCGCAGCGAGATAGGCTGTGATCACCGTCTATTAATAATTCCGGTTCTACTATGGGGACAATGCCATTGTTTTGACAAATAGATGCATAGCGAGCTAAGGCTTGTGCATTAGCTGTTACGGCTAAAGAAGAAGGGAGTGTGCTAGATATTGAAAAAACAGCTCTCCATTTGGCAAAACAAGCGCCAAGATTTTTATAAGTTAGAAGACGTTCTGCTAAACCATCGAGGCCTTGAGTCATTTTTTCTTCGGCATTTAAAGAAATGAGCCCTTTATCTACCTTTATTCCAGGTACAATACCTTCATTATCTAAATAATCCGGGAATAGCAATCCTTCTTTAGTTTTTTGCGCTAAGGTTTCTTCATGAAGGATAACGCCATTGATAAATGCTTCAATATCAGGGGTAGTAAAAAGGAGTTCGCGATAATTACGACGATTTTCTATGGTTGACTCTATATGTAAGGGGGAAAATCGTTTAGTAATAGTCGCTTGACTTTCATCTGCCGCTAAAATCCCCTTTCCTGGTACAGTTAATCGTTGAATAGTCCCTTCAAGCTCATGAGTGGCCATAATGAGTTGCTCCTTACATTTTTTTGAGGTGTAAAGCTAAGTGAATCTTACATGTATTTTGTAAAGCTTAATACTATATAGAACAATGTGGGTAATTTCTAGTAAAGTTACTGATCACCAGATGTTCCATTAATATAGGGCCTACCTTTAATTTCAGGCCTAGATTCCTAATTTGCGCCAGTCCGGCTTAGGAAAAACGACTGACTTAGATTTTTTTATATTTATAAGGGGTAC
The DNA here is from genome assembly GCF_001881495.1 of Candidatus Rickettsiella isopodorum. NCBI lineage: Bacteria > Pseudomonadati > Pseudomonadota > Gammaproteobacteria > Legionellales > Coxiellaceae > Rickettsiella > Candidatus Rickettsiella isopodorum. The sequence goes on from NZ_LUKY01000033.1 coordinate 528,690, forward strand.
TCAATTGAACTAAGAAGGCAAAATTCATCCTTATATTAGCATTGCATAAAAGGGTTACGCTTATTATACTGTCCGACAATTTATAAGCTGGGGGTGGCTTAAAATGACTTGTAGTAGGCTTGCCCAATTACCAGGTAAGGTGATGCAAAAAATGTGCCATGCGGGTTCCATAGCATTTGGCGGGTTACTAGGGCTAGTAGTTATTTTCGGGAATGTTTTTCAGGGGAGGGAGGTTATTAAATCTCTTGCACTGGGTATTTCCTTATGGTTACTTCCTAACTGTTATTTTGTGATTAAAATAATGCGTCGTTTAGGACAAATGTCTGGAAGAAAATTGCTCAATATTTTTTATCGAGCAGAATTAATAAAATTATTCTTCAGTGGAATTTTTTTTATAATGGTGGTTCAGTTATTATCAGTAAACATTCCGATCTTGTTGCTAGCTTATTTGGCCTCTCAGCTAGTATTTTGGCTATTGCTAATAATTAAAAGTGATGAAGGTTTAGTATGAATGGCGAACAAACCTCAGCAAATTATGTTCAGCATCATCTTGAACATCTTAACTTTAACCTGAAAACCTTAAGTTTTTCAGATGGAGGAAGTTTTTGGAATTTAAATCTCGATACCTTTTTGTTATCAGCTGTACTAGGTATAGGATTTTTAATTTTATTTCGCTGGGTAGCTGCCACTGTAAGCAGTAGTGTTCCAGGTAAAATCCAAAATTTTGTTGAGATTCTCGTAGAGTTTGTAGATAAAACTGTAAAAGAATCTTTTCACGGGGTTAGTCAATTGATTGCGCCTTTAGCGCTGACAATTTTTGTTTGGGTATTCTTAATGAATTTTATGGATTTACTGCCAGTTGATCTATTGCCGACAGTATTATCATTGTTTGGTGTCAGTCATTTTCGATCTGTGCCGACTGCTGATCCTAATACGACATTCGGCATGTCAATTGCGGTCTTTATTTTAATCATTTACTATAACTTAAAAATTAAAGGTGTGAAGGGACTCAGTAAAGAAATGCTGGTTTCCCCATTTGGTCCTTATCTTTTCCCCATCAATATTATTTTCCGGTTATTAGAAGAATTTGTACGACCTATTTCTTTATCGCTACGGTTATTCGGAAATTTATTTGCTGGAGAATTAATTTTTATTTTAGTGGCGTTATTACCATGGTGGTTACAGTGGACTTTTGGTGGTGTTTGGGCAGTGTTTCATATATTAATTATTGCGATTCAGGCATTTATCTTTATGATGCTAACTATAGTTTATTTAAGTATGGCGCATGAGACCCATGGCCAAGAACAAACACATTAATTATTTATTAATACACAAAGAGAGGATATAAAAATGGTAGAAGTTGCGCAAGTAGTTGCTAATGTACAAGGTTTAACGGCCATTGCAGCGGCTTTATTAGTAGGGTTAGCTGCATTAGGTACCGCAATTGGTTTCGGTATTTTAGGTGGAAAGTTTTTAGAAGGGGTAGCGCGCCAGCCTGAGTTAACACCCATGCTGATGTTGCGAATGTTTTTAATGGCTGGATTAGTTGATGCGTTTGCTGCTATTTCTATCGTGATGGGACTATATTTAATTTTTGCTAAAAATCCCTTTTTAAGCGAAGTTTTAAAACTAGTTTCTAAACCAGTAACGAGTTAATTGATAATAAACTTGAGAAATCGTCGTGGAAATTAATATCACCTTATTAGGCCAGTTAATTACGTTTTCTGTTTTTGTGTGGTTTACCATGAAATTCGTATGGCCACCCATACTGAAAGTAATGCAAGAGCGAGAACAACGTATTGCAGATGGTTTAGCTGCCGCAGAGCGCGGTCAACAAGCTTTAGAATTAGCACAATTAAAAGCAGATGAGTATTTGCAGGAAGCAAAACAACAAGCGACTGAGATCATTGAGCAAGCGAATAAACGCGCTAATCAAATGTCTGAAGAGTCGAAGAAGCAAATAAGAATAGAGAATGAACGGTTATTGACAATAGCCAGAGCGGATATTCAACAAGAATGGCAGGCTGCACAACAGAAACTACGTGCAGAAGTAGCTAATTTAGTAATTATAACCACTGAGAAAATTTTGGCGCAATCTCTCGATAGTGTGGCTCAACATGCACTCGTTAAACAATCTTTGGAAGAAATTTGATGGCTGATTTCACATCCATTGCTAGACCCTATGCACGAGCGGCATTTGCTTGTGCTATGGATAAAAATAACGTGGATGCTTGGTCTGCTTTACTTAAGCAGTCAGTAAGGGTTATTAACGAAAAATCGATGCAAAATCTATTAAAAAATCCATGTATCGATAAAATAGTAGCGTATGAATGTTTGTTGGAATTTTGCAAAACAGTAATTTTTCCTTTTGGAAAGAATTTTCTAAAACTAATGGCAGTTAACCAACGATTATTAGTACTTCCAGAAGTTGAAGATTTATTTGGACGATATAAAGCTGAGCTAGCTAAGGAAGTGACAGCTTATGCTATTTCCGCTGTGCCTTTAACTAAAATGGAAGAACAAACTTTAGAAAAAGTATTATCGGAACGTTTACAAAGTCATATAAAATTAGACCACCACACGGATAAGAATTTATTAGGTGGATTGGTCGTTCGCGTCGGGGATTTAGTCATCGATGGTTCTGTACGTGGCAAATTAGAACGTTTACGTGCGACATTAGTGAATTAAGAGGCAGTATAGGCTATGCAACAATTAACCACATCTGAAATTAACGAATTAATCAAAGAGCGTATCCAGAAATTTGATGTTTCTGCAGAAACGCGTACAGAGGGAAGTATTGTCAGTCTTCGTGATGGAATTGTGCGTATCTATGGTTTAAATGATGTTATGTTGGGAGAAATGATAGAGTTTTCACCCCAATGTTATGGACTTGCTTTAAATCTAGAACGCGATTCAGTCGGTGCGGTTGTTTTGGGTGACTATGAAGGACTAAGTGAAGGTCAATCGGTTAAGTGTACTGGACGTATTCTTGAGGTTCCCGTAGGCGAAGCTTTATTAGGGCGAGTTGTTAATGCTTTAGGGCATCCCATAGATGGTCGTGGCTCAATTGAGGTTGAAAAAAATGCGCCTATTGAACAAGTTGCTCCAGGTGTTATTTGGCGTCAAAGTGTTTCACAGCCGTTGCAAACAGGCATACTAGCTATTGACAGTATGGTGCCAATAGGGCGTGGTCAGCGCGAATTAATAATTGGAGATAGACAAACTGGAAAAACAGCACTGGCCGTCGATGCGATTATTAACCAAAAGGATACGGGCGTAAAATGTATTTATGTTGCAATAGGTCAAAAAGCGTCATCTATTGCCGCTGTAGTGCGAAAGTTAGAAGAGCAAGATGCTTTAAAGCATACCATTATCGTATCGGCAAGTGCTGCTGATTCTGCTGCATTACAGTTTATTGCACCTTATGCCGGATGTGCGATGGGAGAATATTTCCGCGATCAAGGTGAAGACGCACTGATTATTTATGATGATTTAACGAAACAAGCTTGGGCTTATCGGCAAATATCCTTGTTATTGCGACGCCCACCTGGTCGAGAAGCTTATCCAGGTGATATATTTTATTTACATTCGCGTTTACTTGAACGTGCCGCAAGAGTTAATCAAGAGTTTGTTGAAAAGGCTACGAATGGGCGCGTTAAAGGAAAAACAGGCTCATTAACGGCATTACCGATTATCGAAACTCAAGCTGGAGATGTCTCTGCTTTTGTTCCGACGAACGTTATCTCCATTACGGACGGTCAAATTTTTTTAGAAACCGATTTATTTAATGCCGGTATACGTCCTGCAATTAATGCAGGTTTATCTGTTTCGCGAGTGGGATCTGCGGCTCAAACTAAAATTATAAAAAAATTAGGTGGTGGTGTTCGATTAAGTTTGGCTCAATATCGTGAACTTGCTGCTTTCTCTCAGTTTATGTCCGATTTAGATGAAGCAACACGTAAGCAGCTAGAGCGGGGGCAACGAGTTACTGAAATTTTAAAACAAAAACAATATGCACCTTTAAGTGTTGCTGAGATGGCTGTGCTGTTGTTTGCTGTTGATAAAGGTTATTTAGATGATATAGAACTGACTAAAATAGTTACATTTGCAGAAGGATTATTAGCTTATATGCATTCAGAACAAACGAATTGTTTGAAACAGATTAACCAAAAAGGTGATTATAACGAAGTGATAGCTGATGAGTTAAAGACAGCAATTACGGCCTTTAAAACGACACAAACTTGGTGATAGCGGATGAGTTTTGCGCAAGAGATACGCGGTAAAATTGCTAGTATTAAAGGCACCCAGAAAATAACGCGAGCCATGGAAATGGTGGCGGCTAGTAAAATGCGAAAAGCTCAAGAACGTATGACGTTTTCGCGACCTTATGCGCACAAGATGCTAGATCTAATCTATCATGTCGCAAGTAGTCATGCGGAATATCAACACCCTTATTTACAAGTAAGAGAGTTAAAACGAGCAGGTTTTCTTGTCATCACTACGGATAAAGGATTGTGTGGCGGACTGAATACTAATTTACTAAAGTTGGTTTTGCAGAAATTTCGAGTGTGCCAATCTAAAGGGATAGCTGTAGATTTGGCGATTATAGGTGGAAAAGGCGAGGCTTTTTTTAAGCGTATAGGTGGTCATGTGGTCGCACATGCCAATCATTTGGGAGATGCACCGCAACTACAAGATTTAATTGGGGTTATTAAAGTTTTATTAGATGCTTATAAGCGAGGCGAGCTAGATAGTGTAACTATTTTTTATAATGAATTTATTAATACGATGACTCAAAAAGCGCAAGCTCTAGAGTTATTACCCGTTTTGCCTTCTGAAAAATCAGATCTTAATTATCGCTGGGATTATCTCTATGAACCTGATGCAAAGCCATTGTTAGAATTGGTCCTTACACGTTATATAGAATCACAAGTTTATCAGAGTGTTGTAGAAAATACCGCTTGTGAACAAGCGGCTCGGATGGTAGCTATGAAAAATGCAACGGATAATGCGGGTGAATTAATAAGCGATTTACAATTAGCCTATAATAAAGCACGCCAGGCAGCCATTACCAAAGAACTAGCAGAAATAGTTGCCGGTGCGGAAGCTGTTTAAATTTAACCATACATGAATAAATAATGAAGAGTAACGTTATGATAAAGCCAATTAACCCCATCGGACATATAGTCGAAATTATCGGCGCCGTTATCGACGTTGAATTCCCAAGAGGAGAAGTTCCGAAAGTTTATGATGCCTTAACGGTTTATGACCATGATTTAGTGCTAGAGGTCCAACAACAGTTAGGTGATGGTATTGTACGTACTATCGCAATGGGTACGAGTGATGGTTTGCAGCGAGGGACAAAAGTAACTAATACCGGAGCGCCTATTAGTGTGCCTGTCGGAAAACAGACTTTAGGTAGAATCATGGATGTATTAGGTAGGCCTATCGATGAAGCGGGCCCTATTAATGAGAAAATCCGTTTACCCATTCATCGCAAACCACCTACTTTTTCAGAACAAGCGGCTAATGAACAATTATTAGAAACAGGAATTAAAGTGATTGATTTACTTTGTCCTTTTGCTAAAGGTGGAAAAGTAGGTTTATTCGGCGGTGCTGGAGTAGGTAAAACCGTTAATATGATGGAACTAATACGTAATATCGCGATTGAGCACAGTGGTTACTCGGTATTTGCAGGAGTGGGTGAGCGAACACGGGAGGGTAATGATTTTTATCATGAGATGAAAGAATCTAATGTTTTAGATAAAGTCTCATTAGTCTATGGACAAATGAATGAACCACCCGGTAACCGTTTGCGAGTTGCTTTAACAGGTTTGACAGTAGCTGAATATTTTAGGGATGAAGGTCGAGACGTATTATTATTTATCGATAATATCTACCGTTATACATTAGCGGGTGTTGAAGTATCTGCATTACTAGGGCGTATGCCTTCTGCTGTGGGATATCAACCTACTCTGGCTGCAGAAATGGGTGCCTTACAAGAACGTATTACTTCAACTAAAACGGGTTCTATTACTTCTATCCAAGCGGTTTACGTTCCAGCAGATGATCTGACTGATCCTTCACCAGCAACTACTTTTGCACATCTCGATGCAACCGTTGTATTGTCCCGACAAATTGCTGAGCTTGGTATTTATCCGGCGATAGATCCGTTAGATTCTAATAGCCGTCAGCTTGATCCGTTGATTGTTGGCCAAGAACATTATGACGTTGCACGAGCGGTACAAAAAACTTTACAGCGTTATAAAGAATTGAAAGATATTATTGCTATTTTAGGTATGGATGAATTATCAGAGCAAGATAAATTGATTGTTATGCGTGCCAGAAAGATACAACGGTTTTTATCTCAGCCTTTCTTTGTTGCTGAAATATTTACGGGGTCTCCTGGTAAATATGTCAGCCTTAAAGAAACAATTCGTGGCTTTAAAGCTATTTTGAATGGCGAGTTTGATGATCTGCCTGAGCAAGCGTTTTATATGGTTGGAAGTATAGATGAAGTAGATGTTAAAGCAAAAGCTTTGTAAGCTTAGAGAAATATCATGACTAAAACCATGCCGATTGAGATTGTGAGCGCAGAAGATGCGATTTTTTCAGGTGAAGCTACTCATTTAGTGGCGACAGGTTTATTAGGCGAACTCGGTATTTATCCTGGTCATACACAATTATTAACAGCATTAAAACCAGGACCAGTCCGTATTATAAAACCAGATGGGGAAGATGAAATACTTTACATTTCTGGCGGTATTTTAGAAGTGCAGCCACAACTCGTGAGTATTTTAGCCGATACGGCTATACGAGCTGCCGATTTAGATGAATTGGCTGCATTAGAAGCTAAAGAACGGGCAGAGCGGATATTAAATGACAAACAAGCTGATATCGATTACGCAAAAGCAACAGCAGAATTAGCTCAAGCAGTTGCCCAATTACAAGCCATATCGAAATTAAAGAAGAAACCCCGGTAAAATATAGTTCTCTTAAGTTTAGCAAGAACTACATAAATACGAGAAAACTTCTTTAAATAAAAGTGAGATAAAATACAAAAGATTGAGTTAATAATCTAATGCAAAATTATGTTTTGAAATAGGCTAGTTTAAAAATATGAAATTACTTGATGTCATCATTTTAGCTGCTGGCCATGGAAAGCGTATGCATTCTACTTTACCTAAAGTATTGCATAAATTAGCGGGTAAACCTTTATTACAATATATTGTTGAAACAATTAAAGGTTTGCAACCTCATGCTGTTTATGTGGTTTATGGAAATGGTGGCGGTCAAGTACCCCAGTGTTTAGGGCATTTATCAGTTAATTGGGTAAAACAAACGGAATTGTTAGGTACTGGACATGCAGTCGCTCAAGCTATTCCAGAGATTAAACAAGATGAGAGTCGTACGCTTATTTTACTAGGCGATACCCCATTAGTGAGTTTAGCTACTTTACAAAAATTAATTTATACCACTGAAACCCATCAAATTGGTTTAATTACATTAACGACACAACAACCTTTTGGTTTAGGGCGTATTTTACGGGATCAAGAAGGAAAGGTTGTTCAAATTGTTGAAGAAAAAGATGCTAGTTCAGAGCAAAAAAAAATACAAGAAGTAAATAGTGGTATTTTTTATATACCTGTAAAACTGCTAAAACGTTGGCTTCCTAAAATAAAAAAAATGAATGCACAAGGTGAATATTACTTGACGGATATTATTACAATGGCTGTAGAGGAAAAGATAGAAATAGTAACAGTATCTTCAGATATTGATGGAGAAATGCAAGGAGTTAATGATCGTGTACAACTAGCAAAGCTTGAACGTTATTTTCAGCAACAGGCAGCTGAAAAACTTATGTTAGCAGGAGTTACATTACGCGATCCGCAGAGATTTGACTTGCGCGGACAATTAACCGTTGAAAAAGACGTGATTATCGACGTAAATGTTATTTTGGAAGGAGAAAATTCGATAGGTGCTAGTAGCTCTGTAGGCTCACACTCCATCTTAAAAGATGTCAAAATCGGGAAAAATGTTGAAATTAAACCTTATTCATTAATTGAAGATGCAATCATTGGAGATAATTGTATTATTGGTCCTTTTGCACGTATTCGTCCTGGGTCGGTTCTCAAAAATAATGTTCATATAGGAAATTTTGTTGAAGTTAAAAAAAGTCAGATAGAACAAGAAACTAAAATTAATCATTTAAGTTACATCGGGGATGCAAATATTGGCAAAAATGTCAATATCGGTGCGGGTACCATTACGTGTAATTATGATGGAGCAGTCAAAAATCAAACCCAAATAGAAGATGATGTGTTTGTTGGTTCTAATACGGCCTTAATAGCACCCATACGAATACAGAAAGGAGCAACAATAGGGGCTGGCTCTACCTTAAATAAGGATGTTCCCGCCGGAAAGTTAACTTTAAACAGGGCTGAGGTAAAAACCCTTTCAAATTGGAAACGTCCGCGAAAAAAAGAAACTTAATCATAATTTTCAAAGTTTACTCTTCCTAGATAGAAGCTCAACTTTCCTATAGGAGTTTTTTTCAGCTTAGCGATTAAATTTTATTGGAGCGAACGATATCCCACCAATTTTCTTTTAGATAATTGATAAGAACAGACTCATTTTCTTCAACAAAGTTTTTCTTGATATTAATTAATAATGCTTGTGTTACTTGTTTATCAAGATTGCTAAGTAAAACGCCACCGACATGAGGTGCAGAACATAAAATAAGTTGTTTGTATTGATGATTATCTAGTCCTTTTTTTAAAAAATTAGCCAAGATTTTAGTAAAATGATCGAGTTCTACTTCATGTGGGCTGCTGGGTGCTTCATAGGCTCCTTTTGCAGAATGCATCGTTTGATAATGACCAGGTCTATCAGAAACTAAATCGCTTTCTTTTAGTTTAGCATTAGGGTTTTCTAGACTCTTTAATAAAATCAATCTGTGATCTTTGGGCTCATAAGAATAAATATGACCTAAACTACTATTTAAGCTAATAATCCAAATCATTTAACCCCCTTAAGTATGTTTTTAAAGTATAGCAGGGTTCAAGACTATGCTCTTTGTAGATTTTAGGGGAATAAAATGGGTTTCTGCCATCCGCCTAGTAAGGTTTCTAATTTTTGCCCAATCATGAGCGTTATGTCGTCATGCCATGGCTTAGCAACGATCTGTATCCCGATGGGTAAACCTTCCGCGGAAAAACCACACCGTACGGTTAAGACTGGCCAGCCTGTTAAATTGTAAATATTAAGATAACTAAAATCATGACCTTCGATAAATGAATGACCATGTAATTTTGCAGGAGTCGCTGCTACGGGACATATAATGACATCATATGGAAAAAAGAATTTTTCTAAGGAAATACGTAATTGATCAATGCGACGTAAACGTTGATGTAATTCAGTAATAGAAAACTCACATTGACGCGCAATCGCTAAAAATTCTTTCACCAGATAAGAAGGTTTATTAATACCCAAATGGTTAAGTAAATTTTTAAATCCTAAACCCTTATCTCCACCCAAAATAAATGTCTCTGTAATAAGAGTATAAAGTTCTTTTAAGTGTGGTGGGCATTGATACTCAATTTGTCGTACCTCACCTTGTAAAACATGCACTACTTGATTAATCGTTTGTAGGGTTGCTTTATCAGGTGAAGCAATGCCATTATCTGAATAAAAAACAATTCGTAAATTTTTACAGTTGATGAAAGGGGTGCGGATTGAAATAGGTACGACATCTGGATCAGCATTATCTGGACCCGTTAATAAGGGTAGAGATAATACGATATCATCCACAAACCGCGCCATAGGACCATAAGTGGTTAATGGCCGTAATAAACCCCTACCATCTGAGGGAACATTACCTGAATTAGGGATTAACCCGCGAGTGGGTTTTAAACCTACAATGCCTGTATTATGAGCAGGTTGACGTATACTTCCTGCTCCATCCGAACCCAAACCTAGTACTGAGCCACCCGCGGCGATAATAGCGGCTTCTCCGCCACTACTTCCCCCAGGAGTGCGATTTAAATCATAAGGATTTAAAGTTTTGCCGTAGCGATCATTATCTGTTTCATAGGCAATATTGAATTCGGGAACATTACTTATACCTAAAATAATTCCGCCAGCAGCTTTTAATCTAGCGACAGCAGTGGCATCTTCTTTAGGGAGAAAATTGTAACCATTACTTCCTTTGCTAATAATAAAATCGCTGACTTTACAACAATCTTTGATAGTAATAGGTAAACCATGTAAAGGACCGAGAATTTGATTTTTAGCTAATTTTTCATCCGCTATGCAAGCTTTTTCTAATACAATTTCTGGCTCTGCTAGTTGAACAAGTGCGTTAAGCTTAGGATTAACCTGTTGGATGCGATCTAAATGCGTTTGGATAAGCTCAACACAGGAAATTTTTTTTTCTTTAATTAGCGTGGCTAATTTTCTTGCGGATAAAAAGTAAAGATCTGAGGTCATGGAATGATTAATATAAATTATTGTGTATCAAGTTAGAAGAAAATTCTGTTTAGAATAAAAAGTGGTTATTTATTAGAGTCCTATTTTATAATGCCACAGGCTATACGTGCACCACCTCCTCCTAATTTAGTAGGAATATCCGAATAATTGTCACTATCGGCATGAATTATTAAAGAATGGTTTTTAAGTTCATTTAAACGTAATCGAGGAGCTAGAATTGGTAATGTCGCGTTGCCATTATTATCAACGTCTAAAACAGGGAGATCGCCTAAATGACCTTTTCCATAAGGACCTAAATGCTTGCTAGAATGAAAAGGATCAAAGTGATCGCCTGCCGCCATGCCGTTATCTAGACAAGAGGGGTTTTGATGGATATGAAAACCATGTAAACCGGGTGGAAGATTATGTAGATTGGGTGTCAATAAAACACCATAAGGTTTTTCTGAGGCAATTACAGTGCCTATAGATTGCCCCAAGCCTTGTTGAGAGATAAGATACATAGGTATGGAGATATCAGCAAGGACACTATTGCAGATTAGTAAGCAGATGCTGGCAACCGAAAATTTAAGTAATTTAAACATTACAGATATCCCTCAACTCTATCGTGCTAAGTATAGCATAGCTTAATTAAAATATTATTTGGTTATTTTAAGATGTTATGCAGTGTATTCAATTTTATTTTGACATCTTCTTCACATAACCCAAGCGAGTTATAAAAAAATTATTTTACATTACAAAAAAATAACATTTAATAACTCATTATATTTTTCTTATTTTTTTTGAACCTAAGTATAAATTTATTTTTTATATCAAAATCAAATTCTATTGAAAATTTAGATAATAAAGCATAGGTTTTTTACTTAGGTAGCTTATGATGCAATGAGAAAAATTGTTTGTATTAATAATTACAAAAAATGATTTATATACTAGACATGCAATTACATTGCATGAGGTAGATATTTTTCATAATGATAATAGTCATAGAGTTACTTATCCGGTATTATAGTTTTATATTTTAACTAATTTTTTATTATGTAAAATTAAATTAAAAAATATGGTATTTAAGTAATGATAATTTAAAATTGCTATGCGTATTACTCTAAAACAACTCGAAGTTTTTGTCGCAATTGCTAAGACAGGAAACGTAAGTCACGCTGCAAAGAAAATGTATCTCTCTCAGTCAGCATGTAGTATGGCTCTTGCTACATTAGAAGAACAATTAGAAGGATCTATATTTGATAGACATGGCAAACAATTATTTTTGAATGAACGAGGGAGAGTTTTGTTACCTAAAGCCAGCAGCGTCATATCACAAATTTCAGAGCTTAAAGATATGATGATGGAAAATAAAAAGGATAATTTATCTGGCCAGTTAATCATAGGAGCGAGTAAGACCATCGGTAATTATCTATTACCAAAGCTTATTTCTGAACTTACTTATACGCATAAAAATATTCAAATCAATCTAAAAATAGCAACTACTAAAGCCATATTATCTAGATTACTCACATTTAATGTTGATGTTGCTTTAATAGAGGCTAATTGTTTTTCAGATAAAGTTCATACTTATCCTTGGAAAAAAGATGAATTAGTCATCATTGCTGCTCCAAAATATCCTTTGAGTAAAAAAAAGAAATTGACACTATCAGATATCGCGAACGCACGTTGGTTACTCCGAAAACAAAATTCTAGTATCCGCGAAAAATTAGAAGAAAAAATTGGTGGAAAAATCCGACCTTTTTTAGAATTAGATGATACAGATGCGCTTAAACAGGCAACTCAAGCAGGTTTAGGGATAAGCTGTCTTTCTCGATTTGTTGTTGAAGATTCTTTAAAAAATAATACCTTAATAGAACTAAAAACTCCATTTTTAACCCTAAGTAGAGAGTTCTATATTTTGATTCATAAGGAAAAATATCAATCTACTATAATTTCTGAGTTTTTAAAAAAAGCGAATACCTGATGTCGAACGGTTAATTTATCCTTAGTTGTAAATAGCGCTAGTTAATTTTTGTGTTTAGTATAAAGTAGAGTTACAGGTGGTTGATTAGGTGTAAGCATTTTTATGCAATCAATTTTAATTTTAGGTGCTACTTCTTCCATAGCAAGGGCATGTAGCGAAATTTTTGCTTCAAGACAATGTAAACTTTTCCTTGCAAGTCGGGATATTCCGGAGCTAGAACGTATAGCTGTCGATCTTAGAATCCGATATAGTATTGATGTTAATTATGCTTTTTTTGACATTACACAACTTCATTCGCATGCGAATTTTTTTGAAACGCTTATCGATAAAATGGGTTCAATTGATGGTGTCCTAATGGCGGTAGGTTTGATTGATAAATTAGACTATCAAAAAGTGATGGCTGCTAATTTTACCGGTCCTATTTCCTTTTTTGAGCTTTATGTTAAATATCTAACTATTCAAAAAAAAGGCTTTATTATTGGATTAAGTTCTGTAGCAGGAGATCGAGGACGGAAACCTAATTATGTTTATGGTGCTAGCAAAGCAGGGTTGACTACTTATTTACAAGGGTTACGTAATTATTTTTACCCTTCTAAAATACAAGTATTAACAATCAAGTTAGGGTTAATTGATACCAAAATGGTTTTCGGGGGAAAGTATCCACTTTATTTAGCAGCTAATCCAAAAAAAACAGCGATAAAAATTATACGGGCGTTAGATAAGGGTCGGGAGAGCGTGTACATTCCTGGAGTTTGGCGGATTATAATGTTAATTATTCGCTTCATACCAGAAAAAATTTTTAAGTGCCTAAGTATATAATATAAAAAAAATAGTATTCAATTTAAAATCCAAGACCAGATTAAGATTATTTCAATGACTTAAGTGGCAATTAACTGGTCAATTTGTTTGGAAACATTTTGATAGTCTAGCATTTGATCAAAATTCAAATAGCGATATAAGTTTTCACTCATAGTGTCAATAAATTTCATTTTTTCTCTATATTCATCTAAGTTAGGGATATAACCAAGAATTGCTGTTATCGCAGATAACTCAGCAGAAGCTAAAAAAACATTAGCATCTTTTCCCATACGATTAGGAAAGTTTCGAGTTGAGGTAGAAACGACAGTAGCACCATCACGTACACGAGCTTGATTACCCATACACAATGAACATCCGGGCATTTCCGTTCGTGCGCCTACGATGCTATAGGTTGAGTAATAACCTTCTTGCATTAATTGATGGGCATCCATTTTGGTTGGAGGTGCTATCCATAATACGGTGGGTAATCGGTTGTTAAAATTCTTTAATAAACTTCCAGCGGCACGATAATGACCAATATTAGTCATGCAGGAACCTATGAATACTTCATCGACCTTAGTTTGTGCTACAGCAGATAAAGGCTTGATATTGTCTGGATCATTAGGACAAGCTAATAAAGGTTCTTTGATCTGATTCAGATCAATTTCGATGATTTCTGCATAGTTTGCATCAACATCTGGCTCTAATAATGTAGGTTCTGCTAACCAAGTTTCCATTGCTTCAATTCGACGCTGTAAACTACGAATATCGTGATAACCATTACTGATCATCCACTTTAGAAGAGAAATATTAGAGTTTAAATATTCAATGATCGGTTCTTTATTTAAGCGAACAGTACAACCGTTTGCAGAGCGTTCCGCAGATGCATCAGCAAGTTCAAAAGCTTGTTCAATTTTAAGATTGGGTAAACCTTCAATTTCTAACACACGACCTGAAAAGATATTTTTTTTATTTTTGCTATCTAGAGTGAGTAAGCCGCGTTGTAAGGCGATATAGGGGATTGCGTTGACTAAATCACGTAATGTGATGGTAGGTTGTATTTCGCCAGTAAACCTAACTAATATTGACTCTGGCATGGTTAACGGCATCACACCCATAGCGGCTGCAAAAGCAACGATACCTGAGCCACCAGGGAAACTAATACCGATAGGAAAACGCGTATGGGAATCGCCCCCGGTACCTACCGTATCGGGTAGTAGCATTCGATTAAGCCAAGAATGGATAATTCCATCGCCGGGCCTTAATACAACCCCGCCGCGTGAAGAGAAAAAATCTGGCAAGTTATGTTGTGTTTCTATATCAACAGGTTTTGGATAAGCTGCGGTGTGGCAAAAACTTTGCATGACTAGGTCTGCAGAAAATCCAAGACATGCAAGCTCTTTTAGTTCATCTCTGGTCATGGGTCCTGTAGTATCTTGTGAACCTACGGTTGCCATTTTTGGCTCGCAGTATGTTCCAGGACTAACACCAGGCAATCCACAGGCTTTACCTACTATTTTTTGGGCTAAGGTAAATCCCTTTCCATTTTGAGGAATAATTTCGGGACGGTTAAATTCCTGGGAAAAGGGATAAGACAATGTAGCTCGTACCTTATCGGTCAATGATCGACCAATAATTAAAGGAATTCTGCCACCTGCACGTACGGCATCCATGAGTGTGAAGTTTGGTGTGAAATGAACCATTTCTTGACCTTGCTCATTCTCAATTCGTCCCTCGTAAGGATAGATGTGGATAATATTTCCCATGTGAAGCTGACTTACATCCACTTCGATAGGGAACGCACCAGAGTCTTCAGCTGTTGTACGGAAAATAGGGGCAATTTTTCCACCTAAAATAACGCCACCCCGGTTTTTATTAGGGACAAAAGGGATCCCATGGCCGATATGCCATAATAAGGAGTTGATAGCGGATTTTCGCGATGAACCGGTACCCACAACATCTCCAACAAATGCGATAGGATGACCTTTAGTTTTTAGCTGCTTAATGACTTGTAAAGCATCCGGCATACGATTACGAAACATAACTAAGCTGTGTAAAGGGATATCAGGGCGACTCCAGGCTTCAGTTGCGGGAGAAAGATCATCGGTATTGATCTCTCCAGAAACTTTAAAAACAGATAAAGTAAGCTTATTCGGCACTTTTGGCTTAGTAAGAAACCATTCCGCATTTGCCCAAGCTTCCACAACTTGATGGGCATAGTGGTTACCTTTTTTAGCTTTAGCTATGACATCATGATAGGCATCAAACATTAATAAGGTATGTGAAAGTTGTTTTGCTGCTATTTGAGCGATGTCATGTTGTCGATCGAGTAATTCAATTAGAATAGGAACATTATAGCCACCTAACATACTACCTAATAGCTCTATGGCGAGCATTGGAGTTATAAAAGGAGAATTAACTTCACCTTTTGCTAAGGCAGCAAGAAAAGCGGCTTTAACATAGGCGGCAGGATCGACTCCAGGTGCAACATGCTCAGCTAATAACTTGACTAGAAAAGCTGCTTCCTGTGAAAAAGCGGGATTTTGAATTAATTCAATACACGCTGTAACCTGTGTTGCATCAAGCGGAAGAGGCGGAATACCGAGATCAGCACGTTGCTGACTATGTTCTCGATAAGTTGCTAAAAAACGGGATGGTGATGCAGACACAATGACCTCACTTATTGTTTGATAATAGGATTATTATACTCTTTTAAATTATCATAAGTAAGTAAAGCACTTATTAAGCGCTCTCCAGAAAATATGAAAAATGACATTTTTAACCGACTTTTTCAGCTTAGACAAAAGATAAGAAATGCAGAATGTCGTTTTGGACGAAGCCCCGGTTCAGTGCAATTAATTGCTGTTAGCAAGACCCAAAATGTCGAGGCTATAAGGGCAGCAATTACTGCTGGGCAGTTTACTTTTGGTGAAAGCTACGTTCAGGAAGCTACGGAAAAAATTCTATGTCTTCAGAATTTAAAGCTAGAATGGCATTTTATAGGTAGAATGCAAGCAAATAAAGCAAAATTTATCGCTAATAATTTTTCTTGGATACACAGTCTGGCGGACTTAAGAATGGCGGTAAAATTGAATGAGTATCGAAAAGAGGCAAGTTCGACGCCACTTAATGTTTGTATCCAAGTTAATTTACAGAAAGAGGTAAGCAAAGCAGGGGTATATTTAGAACATCTGGTCTATTTAGCAAAATCAGTTGATAAGCTTCCCTATCTCAATTTACGTGGCTTAATGGCAATTCCAAAACCTGAAAAAGAATTCTCTTGCCAGCGTAAAAGTTTTAAGGCTTTACGTTTAATCTTAATAAAATTACAAGCATTAGGTTTGCAACTAGATACTTTATCGATGGGTATGTCAGAGGATTTTGAAGCAGCTATTGCAGAAGGTGCAACGCATATTCGACTAGGCACAGCAATTTTTGGAAAAAGAAAATTATAAAATGTTATAAAAAGTAATTTTTTATATATTCTTCTAGGTGAGATAAGTGGATACGTGTTTGTTGCATCGTATCGCGATCACGCACAGTGATCGTATCATGATTTTGAGAATTTTCACTTTTATTTATCGTGTCAAAATCAACTGTAATACACAACGGAGTTCCTATTTCATCATGACGTCGATAGCTTTTTCCAATATTTCCAGTATCTTCATAGGCAATTCGACCTAATCCTAAAGCTTGTATGGAACTCTTCAGAGTTTTTGCTTTTTCTACCAACAAACTATCATTGCGTTTCAAAGGGATAATAGCGACTTTGACGGGCGCTAGATGGGGTCTTATTTTCAATACTAAACGTTTTTTATCATCTTTTAGAGTTTCTTCTTCGTAAGCTTCTGTAAGTATCGCGAGCACACCTCGATCTAAACCTGCAGAGGGCTCAATTACGTAAGGTATAAAATGCGAGCCAGGAGGATCCTGAACGGATAGTTTAGCAATGCTTTCCTTGTTAACAGATACTTTGGCATGGATAGTTAATTCATTTTGACCTTGTGTGTGCGAACCTAAATCATAATCGGTACGATTAGAGATTCCTTCTAATTCTTCAAAGCCATGAGGAAATTTATAGAGTATATCAACTGTTGCTTTTGCATAATGAGCCAATTCGGATGTGCTTTGCGTTAACAATTTTAATCTTTCGGTATTTAATCCTTGATTTTTCCACCATACTAAACGAGATTCCACCCAATATTGATGCCATTTTTCATCTTCACCAGGCTTAACAAAAAATTCAATTTCAAGCTGTTCAAATTCTCTGACTCTAAAAATAAAATTACGTGGTGTTATTTCGTTTCTAAATGCTTTACCAACTTGCGCTATACCAAAAGGAAGCTTAGGGGACATAGTGTCCATAATATTTTTAAAATTAGTAAATATTCCTTGAGCAGTTTCAGGGCGTAAATAGGCAAAAGCATCGAGGTCTTCTACAGGCCCCATGGTGGTTTTAAACATCATATTAAAAGCTCTTGGCTCAGTAAGATTGGTTGAACCACAGGCTTCGCATTTACCGTCTATAAGATGATCCAAGCGCCAACGTTTTTTGCATTGTTTGCAATCGACAAGTAAATCTGCAAACGTACTTTCATGACCTGAATAATAAAAAATTTTTCTATGGGTTAAAATGGCAGAGTCTAATCCATAGATATCATCACGTTCATAAACATTGGATTTCCACCAGGCAGTTTTCAAGTTATTTTTTAATTCGACACCTAAGGGGCCATAATCATAGATTCCTTGTAGCCCCCCATAAATTTCAGCATTAGGGAAAATGAATCCTCTGCGTTTGCATAAAGATACGATTTCTTCTAGATTTTGCGCCACCATAGTATAATTTCCAAAGCTTGGGTTTTGAAAAGAGGTCTAATAAATTTTCATACCAAGAATTATACAACAGGTTTTCATAAAGACAGCGACAAAATTTAGGATAAGCAACGAACTAAATCAGCATAAAACTGATTTTTTAAACATCCCGCCCCGAACGTTTACGTTCATGCTCTTTCAAAAACTTTTTACGTAAACGTAAATAATGCGGAGTGACTTCTAATAATTCATCATCAGCGATAAATTCTAATGCTTGTTCTAATGAGAAGGTTATTGGAGGCGTCAAAATGATGTTCTCATCAGAGCCTGAGGCTCGGACGTTCGTGAGCTGCTTTCCTTTCACGACATTAACAACTAAGTCGTTATCACGCGAATGAATACCTACGATCATCCCTTCATAGACATCCGTTTGAGGACCAATTAATAGTTTACCTCGTTCTTGTAAATTGAATAAGGAAAATCCAGTCGCTTTACCCACTTGATTGGAGATCATGACACCATTGGCTCTGTTAGCAAGGGTTCCTTTTTTTACTGGACCATAATGATCAAAAACATGGTGCATTAGTCCTAAACCAGAAGTAGCGGTTAAAAACTCGGTACGAAAACCAATTAACGCACGAGTGGGTATCTTGTAATCCAACCGGATACGCCCTTTTCCATCGGATACCATATCGACTAGATCTCCACGTCGGCTACCTAATTTTTCCATAATGTTACCTTGATGTTGTTCTTCCAGATCCACAGTCAAGTTTTCATAGGGCTCTTTTATTTCACCATCGATTTCTTTTAAAATAACTTCAGGACGAGAGACACCTAGCTCATATCCTTCGCGACGCATCGTTTCAATTAATATCGATAAATGTAATTCTCCTCTACCTGAAACGCGAAATCGGTTAGGGTCTTCAGTGTCTTCAACTTTAAGTGCAACATTATGAAGTAGTTCTTTGTCGAGGCGTTCTCTGATTTGTCTACTAGTAACAAATTTTCCATCTTTCCCTGAAAAAGGTGAGTTATTGACTTGGAAGGTCATACTCATTGTCGGCTCATCAACTGTTAAAGCCGGTAAGGCCTCTACCAAGTTAGGGTCACATAAAGTGTCAGAGATGTTCAACGTATCAATACCTGTGACGGCGATGATATCACCGGCTTCAGCTTGATCGATTTCGATACGTTCCAAGCCTCGATAGCCTAAAATTTGTAATATACGAGCCGATCGAGTTTTTCCTTCTCTGTCTATTAAAACAACAGGCATATTCGCTTTAGCGCATCCTCTCTGAATACGACCAATACCAATAGTGCCTACATAACTAGAATAGTCCAAGGTGGTAATTTGCATTTGAAAGGGACCTTGGGGGTTAACTGCGGGTGGTGCGACTTTATTAATAATCGTTTCAAATAAAGGAGCCAGATCGGAACTTGGGTTTTTAAGGTCCAATGTTGCATAACCTTGTAAAGCCGAAGCATAGATAATAGGGAAATCAAGTTGTTCTTCGGTAGCACCCAATCGATCAAATAGATCAAACACCTGATTAATCACCCAATCAGGCCTAGCGCTGGGCCGGTCAATTTTATTAACGACAACGATGGGTTTTAAACCTTTAGCAAAGGCTTTTTGGGTAACGAATCGTGTTTGTGGCATTGGGCCATCCACTGCGTCGACGAGTAGTAAAACCGAATCTACCATAGACAAGATACGTTCGACTTCGCCACCAAAGTCAGCATGCCCGGGCGTATCGACAATATTAATCCGATAACCATGCCATTCTATGGAAGTGTTTTTGGCAAGTATAGTAATGCCTCGTTCACGTTCCAGATCGTTACTATCCATAATACGCTCCACTGGAGCCGCTCGACTTGAGAGAGTCCCAGATTGTTGTAACAATTTATCTACGAGTGTGGTTTTCCCGTGATCAACATGGGCAATTATGGCGATATTACGTATATTTTGGATCATGATAGTTTAAGAAGTTAGAAATTAGAGTGTTCAAAAAGAGTGCATGATAACGCAAAGCAAGGCATTTCTGCTAGCGTGTCCTACACTGATAGAAAGGCAATTAATATTGAGAGGTTTTATCATGGGAGTGCTTTTATTGCAACCAACTACGACAGCTCAATGGCAGTCTTTAGTGAAGGACGCAGAATCGAGTAGTAATCTGAGGTTAAATAATGAACTAGAGAGTTATTTGGTTTTTTTATTAGGCTATTATAATCAACGTCCTGATATCGCGAATTCCATTTTAGCGAAAGAATTTCTAACCGGAATGACTGAAAAATATGCAAGACAACGAGAGTGTTTGCGTGAGGTAGGAGATAAATGCTTACTATTTGCTGGTTTTTTTCCAGAGCAGGCCGAAAAAAAACGGGTCAAAATTAAATATTTTATTGAATTAGGTCAAACAGCCTATATCCAAGTGGCTAGTTTGTCGAAAGCAGGTTCTGCTTCTCTTTATAGTGCGTTAAGTTATGATTTTATTAGTTTGATGGAAATCTTGCATGCAATTCGTGGCCTCAGCGATCCAATTAATGAATTAACCCCTTTACAAGCTGTTGAATTATGGACTGATGTTAAAAGTCAGCATGCTTTAGCGGTTTTACGTAGACATATATCCTACCCTGGAGCTTTTACTGAATCACTTCTAAAACATTAGTCTCAATAGTGTTGATTATTGAATTCATAAAGCGTTGATAGTTTTTCTAATTGAATTAAGAACAATCATTTTTGTAGATTAGCGGATCTTAGTCTGGATTTCTGAATTATTAAAAAAGTCATTTTCTTGCCGAAAACAAACTAGCTAGTTAAGATAGATTAACTAAAATAATGAATCTAATGCCAGCTTTTTTCCCAGTATTAAAATGAATGAAACCTTAACTACAGATTTTGGCTACCAAACTATCCCGGTTAATGAAAAAAATAGCCGGGTGGCCGAGGTTTTTCAGTCAGTAGCTGACAAATATGACCTTATGAATGATCTGATGTCATTTGGCCTGCATCGTTTATGGAAAAAATTTGCCGTGCAATTAGCTCAACTTCGTCGCGGGGATAGTGTACTTGATGTGGCAGGAGGCACGGGTGATTTGGTAAAGGCATTTATTAAACAAATAGGACCCCAAGGTAAGGCTATTTTGTTAGATATAAATGCTTCGATGTTAAATATAGGCCGAGATCGGCTTCTGAATTTAGGTCTTACAGAAATAAATGTCATCCAAGCTAATGCAGAATATTTACCCTTTACTGAGGCTAGCTTTGATTGTTTAAGTATCGCTTTTGGATTACGTAATGTAACGAATAAGGAAACGGCACTACAATCAATGTATCAGGTTTTAAAACCCGGTGGACGATTACTCGTTCTAGAATTTTCTAAACCCATACTGGGTTTTTTACAAACTTTATATCATCGTTATTCTTTCGACTTTTTACCTAAGTTAGGGGAGTGGATTGCTAATGATGAAGCAAGCTATCGTTATTTGGTTGAATCCATACGCCGTCATCCAGACCAAAAGACACTTCAGAATCTTATTCTAGCGGCAGGATTTGATGAGTGTGAATACTATAATCTCAGTGGGGGAATAGTTGCATTACATAGAGCGTGGAAATTTTGATTACCTCCAATATAATATTATCCGCTCAAGAAGTGATACTTAATCGCTATCTTAATCTTGATCCTGAGTCTAAAGCGCATTTGCGTAAATTATCAGGTAAAGTAATAAAGGTAGAATGGGCCCCTTTAACCTATTATTGGCTTTTTAAATCTGATTCAATTTATTTAAGTAAAGATTATAACGGACCTACGGATTTAATATTACGCGGTTCAACGTTTGATTTTTTACGTGTGGCTTTTATAAAAAAAGATAAAGCGCTTACAGATATCCCTCTGCAAGTTTTAGGCGATATGGAGTTTGGAAAACAGTTTAAAGAGTTTTTTTCAAATCTAGAAATTGATTATGAAGAACAATTATCAAAGTTATTGGGTGATGTTACAGCTTACCCAATGATACAAATGCTTAAAATAATACGTTGTTGGACTAGACAAAACATAGAAAATTTAGGAGAAAATTTGACCAACTATGTCCAGACAGAAATGAATTGGTTAGTATCAGATGAAGAATTACAGCTTTTTTTTTCCGATATTGATGAACTACGTAACGATTGTGCCCGATTAGAAGCTCGGATAAAAATGTTGGAAAAAAGGTAGAGTTGATGAAATCAATATCTCGTTTAGTTCGTTTAATGCAGATCAGTTTTATTCTTTTTCGTTATAGTCTTGATGAATTAGTCTTCTCTCTACATTTATTTCGCCCCTTACGTTTTTTTGTTTATTTAAATCCTTATCGAAGGGTTAATAAAAAAATGCCTAGAGGAGAAAGAATTCGTCTTGCGTTAGAAGATTTAGGACCAATTTTCGTTAAATTTGGTCAAGCTTTATCGACACGTCGGGATTTTATTCCTATTGATATAGCGGATGAATTAGCTAAACTCCAAGATCAAGTGCCTCCTTTTCCTGGAGAGGAAGCAAAATCTATTATAGAAGCCCATATTAAAAAGCCTATTATTGAGGCATTTTCTGAATTTAACGTTAATCCTTTGGCATCTGCTTCGATTGCTCAGGTTCACGCCGCTAAGTTATTGACAACAGGTCAAGAAGTAGTCGTTAAAGTTTTACGACCAGGAATTTATAAAAGAATTAGTCGAGATATTGATTTATTATATGCTTTAGCGGACTTAACTTTACGTTATTGGCGACCTGCTAAGCAACTTAGACCCCGTGAAATTGTAGCAGAATTTGAAGCGTGTTTAAAAAATGAATTAGATTTATTACGTGAAGGAGCTAACGCCTCTCAGCTGCGTCGTAATTTTTCTAATTCTGATTTGCTTTATATTCCACAAGTGCATTGGCCGTATACGTTTCATAAAGTCTTAGTCATGGAGCGCATTTATGGTATTTCAATCTCTGATATTGCGACTTTAAAAAAACAAGGAATCAATTTAAAAAAATTAGCTGAAAGAGGCGTTGAAATTTTCTTTACGCAAGTTTTTCGTGATTGCTTTTTTCATGCTGATATGCATCCAGGGAATATTTTTGTTTCATCTAAAAATAAGGAAAATCCTCAGTATTTAGGCGTTGATTTCGGAATTATGGGTAGTTTAAGCCCAGATGATCAACGTTATCTTGCAGAAAATTTGATGGCTTTTTTTAATAGAGATTATCGTCGCGTCGCACAATTGCATGTTGAATCAGGTTGGGTTGCAGAAAATACAAGAATTAATGAATTTGAAGCCGCAATTCGTACTGTATGCGAACCTATTTTTGAAAGACCTTTAAAAGAAATTTCTTTTGGACAGTTGCTTTTACGATTATTTCAAACGGCTAGACGATTTAATATGGAAGTACAACCGCAATTAATACTATTACAAAAAACGCTGTTTAACGTTGAAGGCTTAGGTAGGCAATTGTATCCAGATTTGGATTTATGGAATACGGCCAAGCCTTTTTTAGAGCACTGGTTGCGTAAACAAGTAGGGCCACGGGTTTTTTTTCGAAAAATTCGGGAATATGCACCCTATTGGGCAGAAAAATTTCCTGAATTTCCAGATTTAATATATCAAGTAATGCTTGAATTGCGCCATAAAAAGCAGTCCAAATGTTTGCATTGCACCAAAGAAAAAGAAAAGAAACAAATAAGTAAACGATCTTTTTGGTTTATAGGTTTGGGTATAGCCACTGCTTGTATCGTTTGGGCTTTGTTAGATCTCAGTGCTAAGGATGTTGCGCAGGTAGCATCTATCTATGTATGGATTTTAGGTTTAGGAGGTTTGGGTTTATTTTTAGGTGCGATGATTAATTTACGAAAATTAAATTAATTTTATTTTAAACACGGAGTGTTTATGGGATTTTATGGATTAAATCTAATATCGGGCCTTATTATTTTTATAATTGCTTTACTATTATTTGGCCCTAAATATTTAGGAATTATTTTCAAGGATCTATATTTTTTATGGAATAAGTGTATTAATTTTTTTTTCTTAAAGTTATATAACGTAAAATCAAGTGATAATAAAACCGAATCCGAAACAGATACTACTGGTGGATGACGACGAATTGTTTCTAAAAATATTAACTCAATATTTAGATGAAGCTCAATATTCCTATATAGCTTGTAAAGATAGCCAACTCGCTCAGAATTATCTACTACAAGATCCCGATAAATTTTTTGTTGTTTTAAGCGATAGAGTTATGCCAAAACTTCATGGTTTACAGTTATTAACACAAATGAAAAGAAATGCATTAGAAATTCCTTTAGTGTTATTTTCTGGTGAAGCAAGTAAGGAAGAAAGGTGTGAAGCCATAGCGCAAGGTGTCTATGATTTTTTTTATAAACCTATTTCCAAAGAATTACTTTTCGCATTGTTGAAAAAAATAAAAAAACAATTACTATAGTTGTTTATAAGTAATTAAAAGGAGAGAGAAAAATGATTAGCTCTAATTTCAATTGGGAAAATAATTCGTTATTTACCTTGGCAAATATCGGTGATGTTCAATTATTTGAGTATTGGTTAAATAAAAAAAAACTAAATATTGATGCTCAAGATGAAGATGGTGATACTCCTTTACATTATGCCGCAAAAAGAGGACATAAAGATTTGGTGATTAACTTATTAAACAAGGGTGCGATAATTAGTTCGAATAAAAAAAAACGAACAGCTTTACAAGATGCTTATGCTTGTAATCAAGCTAAAGTAGCAAAAGAAATTACTAAATTTGTAGTCCAAAAAAATTCGGTAAAAAATATACTTCAATTCCAGAAATCTATTAAAGTAGGTTCTCAAGAGAAACAAGAACTGGATCGACTTGCTAATGGCTTTATACAGTATTTACGAAAAAATTACCTTGATAGGAACATCTTTATTCGTTTTTCAGCTAAGCATACTCGAAGAGCCAACCTACTAATCATTGCAGCTCGACGCTGTAGCACGATTAAGGAGTTTAAAGACTTATTAAATAATCAGCTTAACTTATTTAAGGGTGTTCCAGCGAACTCTATATCTAAGGCTATACTTGATAAGCGATGGTCTGAAGAAATTAGGAATAAACCTAAGGATTTAAACAAATCTCTTTTTTATAAAACGATAACTACTTTTGTTGTTGAAAGGCTTTCTAATAATAATGTGAACAATAGAAGTATTAGGGACGTTTCCCATCGCTAATTTTACAAAAAATTGAATACTGTTATTGTTTTGGGCTCATTTCTTGCATAAAGCTTGCAATTTTTTTGCGCATCTCTAAAATGTATACTCCTTCTAAGAGCTGTGCTATGAGAATCGTTTTAGCTAATCCTCGAGGTTTTTGTGCCGGCGTTGACCGCGCTATAGAAATTGTCAAGCGAGCATTAAATCTATTTGGTGAGCCTATCTATGTGCGTCATGAGGTAGTACACAATCGAATTGTAGTTGCAGAATTACAGCAAAAAGGAGTAATCTTTGTTGAGCACATCAATGAAATCCCCCGAGGTTCCACGGCTATTTTTAGCGCTCACGGAGTTTCTCAAGTGGTGCGCGAAGCCGCAAAGCAACGTAATTTAAGAATTTTTGATGCGACTTGTCCTTTAGTGACTAAGGTGCATATAGAGGTAGCACGTTATAATCGCTTGGGCCAGGAATGTGTTTTGATCGGCCATGCTGATCATCCCGAAGTAGAAGGAAGCTTAGGGCACTATGATAATCCTGACGGAGGAATCTATTTAGTAGAAAATATTCGGGATGTCGCTTTGTTAAAAGTTAAAAATCCTCTTTTATTGAGTTATGTTACACAAACTACGCTATCTCTTGATGATACTAAATCAATTATACAAGCTCTGAAGCAACGCTTCCCAAAGATTACTACCCCTAAGAAGGAAGATATTTGTTACGCAACACAAAACCGCCAATTCGCTGTTAAAGAATTAGCAAAGCAATGTGATATGGTATTAGTTTTAGGATCCGTTAATAGCTCGAATTCTAATCGATTGAAAGAATTGGCAGAACGTTTAGGGAAACCTGCCTATTTAATTGATTCTGCTGAAGATATTCCAACGAGCTGGTTAATTGAGAAAGAATCTATTGGTATTACTGCAGGCGCATCTGCACCGGAATTTTTAGTACAAGATGTTGTAACCTATATAAAAACATTTCCTAATTGGCGAGATTGTTTGGTTTCAGAATTAATGGGTATAAAGGAAAATGTTGCTTTCGCCTTACCACGGGAATTAAGAATTCCTTTAGCAATCGAAACTGAAACACTAAACTAATTTTAAATAAATTTATTTAAGAGTTTGTTTTTTTATTGATATAAAGCGGACTATTTTTTATTTTCCCAAATGTATCTAAATAAGCTTCCGCCAATTATTCCACCGATTAGAGGAGCAAGCCAAAATAACCAAAGCTGATGGATAGCCCATCCTCCTACAAATAACGCTGGGCCTGTGCTTCTGGCGGGATTAACTGAAGTATTTGTAACTGGAATGCTAATTAAATGGACTAATGTTAAGGCTAAACCAATGGCTAAAGGAGCAAAAGGACTAGGTAATTGTGGATTGGTGACGCCTGCAATAACAAGCAAAAATAAAAAGGTCATGGTTACTTCACATATAAAACAAGCCGCTAAGGAATAATGACCTGGCGAGTGTAGCCCATACCCATTGCTAGCAAAGCCATTTTGTAAATCAAATCCATGTTGTCCACTTGCAATCAGGAATAAAACAGTTGTCGCCAGTATGCCTCCTATTACTTGAGCAATAATGTAACTAGGAACCTCTTTAATGCTAAATCTACCCGCAGCCCAAAGACCTATAGAAACAGCAGGATTTAAATGACAGCCAGAGATAGGAGCAAATACACAACACATGGTTAGCAAACTTAAACCAAAAGCAAAAGCTACGCCCAAAAATCCTACACCTATTACAGGAAATTTAGCAGCTAATACAGCACTGCCACATCCACCTAATACTAGCAAAAAAGTGCCTAAGAATTCCGCTAATAACTTCCTTAGCATATTGAATCTCCTTGAAAATCAGAAGAAGTATAGTAGTAGAAAACATTTTTTAACAATGTAACGGATTTATAAATTAATAAACTTTAAAATTTAATCTCAATTACCAGCATAGATTTGAACCGTTGCCAGCATTAGTTTTTTCTCCTAATTGATTAAGCATGAAAAGATCACATTCTGAGTCAGAAAATTTAGCTTTCGCTGACAGTTGATAAGTGCTAGTAGTACTTTTTAGAGCTAATTGATAAAAATTTCTTTCAGTGATGTCTTTTAAATGTAGCCTGCTAAAATTCGCACCCTCGTAACTATTATTATTTGCAAGGTAATAAATTTCCATATGCTGGGCAAGATTGATTAAAGCAATTTTCGCTTCAGTACGACGAGTTTTTTTCAAAGCATGAGTGTAAATTGGATAGGAGATCGCGGCTAAAATACTGATTATAACCAAGACGATAAGCAATTCAAATAAACTAAATCCCTGTTCAGTGTTTTCCATATATAAACTTCCATTATTTTACTTTTTTATAATAAAAATAAAACATAATCAGGAATTTATAAAGTAATTTATAAAAATTCTTATTCTTATTTTTTGCTAGCGAAAACCATGAGGTAAAATACCGAGATTAGTACTGAGTTGTTGCGCGAATGAAGCGCCTATACGATCAGACAGTTGCTGCAATAAACCAGGTTTGACTGTGTAGTCGACGATATTTTTATTCTTAATTAAGTCTTGAGATAAACTATTTAAATCTCCAAAGCCATCTATAAGGCCTAACGATAATGCCTCTTCGCCAGTCCAGGCTAAACCAGAAAATAACTGAGGGTTATCTTTAATGCGGTTTCCGCGGCCTTGTTTAACCGCATTAATAAATTGTTGATGAACATTTGCAAGCATGCGTTCAGCAATGAGTTTTTCTTCAATTTTTTCAGGCGAGAAAGGATCTAAAAAGCCTTTGTGGTCTCCAGCAGTTAATAAGCGGCGCTCAACACCGACTTTTTTCATGGTACCAACAAAACCAAATCCGTCCATTAAAACGCCAATCGAACCGACTAAGCTGGCGGGATTAGCATAGATATCGTCACTAGCAGAGGCTATATAGTAAGCTGCAGATGCACAAAGATCATCACAAACGGAATACAATTTAGTCTTAGGGTATTGATGACGTAGATATCTTATTTCATTGTAGATTTGTGCGGCTTGAACTGGGCTGCCGCCTGGACTATTAATACGTAAAATCACTGTAAGGGTATTCTTATCTTCAAAAGCGTTTTGCAATCCTTCAATGACATTATCAGCACTTGCTGTTGAATTGTCATCAATGACGCCTCGAATATCAACGAGTCCGATATGAGCTTTTGCTTTTGAGGCGGTGGGGAGATTCGTAGTCGTTGGCCATAAAGCAAACAAAAGACCTAGAAGAATTATAAAAAAGAAGAATTTAAAGAAAATATTCCAGCGTCTTTTACGACGTTGCTCTTTCAAGGTATCAAAAAGTAATTTCTCTAGGGTTTTGCGTTGCCAAGCTGGATCACTTAATAATTCTTCTGTCATATAAACCCCTAGTTAAATTTTTGAAATAAGAATATAAGTGCGTTTAGTTTACCTCTTTTTTATTATCGGGGACATATTTGCGAAAAATAAAAAATTTTAGCGGTAAAGCAAGTCTTTATGTCCTTATCCGAACTAGCGCAATTTTTTTACAGAGTTTACTTTATATTTGATTGTTTAAAATTTGATGAAAATGCATTTTCTTAACAAAATTAACTTGATTTTTTCTAATTAGACTAAACTATTTATAAGATAGAAATCTAGATAAATGATAATTAGAGGGGAATATGAGCCTTAATAAATTAACCAGCCAGTTTCAAAATGCCTTAACCGAATCTCAATCATTGGCTGTAGGGCGAGATAATGCTTTTATTGAACCTGCTCATTTAATGTTTGCTTTGTTGCAGCAAGAGAATGGGACAGTCCGACCTTTGTTAAGTAAAGCTAATGTTAATTTAAATCAATTAACTAAAGACTTGGAACAGACAATGGCCCGATTACCCAAAGTACAGTCTTCAACTCCTGGCGAGATTTATCCTTCTAAAGATTTCACTCGCTTACTGAATGTAACCGATAAGCTTGCCCAACAAAGAAATGATGAATATATATCAAGCGAGTTATTTGTACTTGCTGCCATACAAGATAAAGGTATTTTGGGTGACTTATTAAGAAAAGCAGGTGCTAGCAAAGCGTTGATTGAACAAGCAATAAAAGATATACGAGGGGGAGAGGCTGTTAATGATCCTGAAGCAGAAGGTCGTCGCGGTGCTTTGGAAAAATACACAATTGATCTAACATTGCAGGCATCGCAAGGAAAGCTTGATCCAGTTATTGGTCGGGATGATGTAATACGTCGAACGATTCAAGTCTTACAAAGACGAACAAAAAATAATCCTGTGCTTATTGGCGAGCCCGGTGTGGGTAAAACGGCTGTAGTGGAAGGACTTGCACAGCGCATTATTAATCACGAAGTTCCAGAAGGATTAAGAAACAAACGTTTACTTGCTTTAGATATCGGTTCATTAATTGCAGGAGCTAAATATCGCGGAGAATTTGAAGAGCGATTAAAAGCTGTTTTAAATGAGCTTGCAAAGCAAGAAGGACAAATTATCTTATTTATTGATGAATTGCATACCATGGTAGGTGCAGGGAAAGCCGAAGGGGCTATGGATGCAGGAAATATGTTAAAACCTGCTTTAGCAAGAGGCCAATTACACTGTATTGGAGCAACAACTTTAAATGAATATCGAAACTATATTGAAAAAGATGCTGCTTTAGAACGTCGTTTTCAAAAGATTCTAGTAGAGGAGCCTAGTGTTGAAGATACTATTGCCATTTTACGTGGTTTAAAACAACGGTATGAGATTCACCACGGCGTGGAAATAATGGATTCCGCTATTGTTGCTGCAGCCACCTTATCACATCGTTATATTTCTGATAGGAATTTACCGGACAAAGCAATCGATCTTATCGATGAGGCCGCTAGTCGAATCAGAATTGAAATCGATTCTAAACCAGAAAAATTGGATCGTTTAGATAGGCGATTAATTCAGTTAAAAATTGAACGAGAAGCTTTAAAAAAAGAAACGGACGAGTCTTCCAAGATTAGACTGAAAAATTTAGAAAATGAAATTACTGATCTTTCAAAAAAATATGCGGATCTCAATGAAATTTGGAAAGCTGAAAAAGCGACTTTACAAGGCGAACAAAAAATTAAAAGCGAACTTGAAAAGGTGCAATTTGAGTTAGAAAAAGCGCGTCGTTCGGGAGATTTGAATCGAATGTCCGAATTACAATACGGTCATATTCCTGCTTTAAAGAAAAAATTACTGGCTGCGCAGAAAATGGAAAAAAAAGAGCCTTATTTAGTACGGAATAAGGTGAGTGAAAAAGAAATTGCAGAAATTGTTTCACAATGGACAGGTATTCCAGTGGCTAAGATGCTAGAAGGTGAACGAGAAAAATTATTACATATGGAAGATGCGCTACATCAACGTGTGGTGGGTCAAGATGAAGCGATTTCTGTTGTCGCAAATGCTATTCGCCGTTCTCGTGCCGGTTTATCAGATCCTAAACGTCCCATAGGATCATTTATTTTTTCAGGACCTACCGGCGTCGGCAAAACGGAAGTGTGTAAAGCTTTAGCAGGATTTTTATTTGATTCTGATGATGCAATGGTGCGTTTAGATATGTCTGAATTTATGGAAAAACACTCTGTTGCGCGTCTCATTGGTGCACCTCCAGGCTACGTCGGTTATGAAGAAGGCGGTTATCTTACCGAAGCAGTTCGTCGAAAACCTTATTCAGTTGTTCTTCTGGATGAAATTGAAAAAGCGCATGCTGATGTATTTAATCTATTATTACAAGTATTAGAGGATGGGCGATTAACAGACGGGCATGGACGTACAGTAGATTTTCGTAACACCGTTATAGTAATGACATCAAATTTAGGTTCGCAAATTATTCAAGAGTTAACGTCAAAAAAAGATTATGCGGCTTTAAAAAGTACGCTGATGGATATTATTGCGCAACATTTTCGACCTGAATTTATTAATCGTATCGATGAAGTGGTTGTATTTCACGCGCTAAATGAAAAACAGATCCATGCTATTACAGAAATCCAGCTGCAACAATTACGTCAACGCCTCAGTGAACGAGATTTACAATTGGAAGTCAGTGAAGCGGTGATTAATCACATTGCTAAAATGGGCTATGATCCTGTTTATGGGGCTCGACCCTTAAAACGTACCATTCAACAAGAATTGGAAAACCCGATTGCCAGAGATATGATTGAAGAAAAATTCTTACCTGGAGACAAAATTTTTGTAGATTATATCGATGGAAAAATAAAATTAACGGCAAAAAAAAGCAAAAATAAAACTAAAAAATAATTGTTTTTTTAGTTAGTTGTTCTTGCTTAGTCTTTGACTGTCCTGCATAGCAGCCAAGTACATAGGATATTTAATAATATCAAAATAAGGAGAGTAGTCAAAGTCACGTGGCGAATATAGCCTGGGATTGGTTTTATAAAGCTTAAGACTTTTTCCATCAGTTTTTAATAAAGGTAATATCGGAAAATTGACTGATTGAAAGGCCTCAGCTAATAATGAAGAACAACTTTCTTTCGTTCTCGTTCCTGGTTTGTAATTAAATAATGTAGAGTGCCATTTCCGAGGTAAAAGTGGCCAAGGCATTAAAAAGCGCCCCAAGTCAAAGGTTAATCTAAAATCATATTCTATACCTAAGTTTTTGATAGTGTAATTAATGATTTTTTGTCCTTCTTGATAAGAAATATTTCTTGGGCGACAAATGCGAATATGTTCTTTTTCATACTTTTTTAGTGGAGAAATTAAAGCCCCTTTCCCTAATAAGCTTTCAAATACTAATTGCTCGCTGGGATCCCCAGAATAAAACTCAGTAATTCTTTTTTGCATAACTTTATCTTCAATGTCGTATAATCTACCAATGTAAAGTGCAGCGTGTGACCATGAGCTGCGGGTAATTACTTTAATCATTTGACTGATACGATTACGACCTTCTATTAGCAAAACGTCGCAAGGTCGTAATTCATAACGAAGTTTATTGAAATCACTTAAAGGGATTGGTTGAAGAGGTTCTACTTCTTTATTAAGCCATTTAAAAAAAGGGTTGAATAGTTTATTTGTTAAATCCATCTGTGTAGTGGTCCCTAGATTCGATTTTTTCTGAAATAATTATTTATTTAATTAGGCATTTTAAAACTTTTTTCCGTGATTAAAATTTCAAATTGATTGTGCCAGTTCAGTGGCATAGCCTAAGTAATTGGTAGGGGATAATTCGAATAGTTTTTGTTTAATATCATCAGATATTTTTAGACTGTTAATAAATTGATGAAGGGTTTCTTGATTAAGTTTTTTACCTTGAGTTAAGGTTTTTAATTGTTCGTAGGGCATTTCAGTCGCATATCTCCTTAAAATAGTTTGTATGGCTTCAGCTAATATTTCCCAATGTTGATTAAGATCTTCCAGTAATTTTCTATCATCGATAGAAATTTTTTCTAAACCAGAATATAAGCTTTTTAAGGCGACTAAGTTGTATGCAAAAGCTACTCCAAGATTACGTAGCAAGGTTGAATCTCTTAAATCTCGTTGCCAACGAGAGATAGGCAATGTTTTAGAAAAATGTTGGTATAAGCTATTAGCTAAGCTAAAATTTCCTTCTGCGTTTTCAAAATCGATGGGATTAATTTTATGTGGCATGGTAGATGAGCCTACTTCACCTATCTTAGTTTTTTGTTTGAAATAACCTAAAGAAATATAACCCCAACAATCAGCCGCTAAATTAATTAATATATTATTAATTCGATTTAAACAATCACAATAGGCTGCGATATAGTCATGAGGTTCAATCTGTGTAGTATAAGCATTCCAATCTAAATCTAGACTGCTTACAAATTTTTCATTAAGTTCAGGCCAATTAATATCAGGATAAGCAATACGATGGGCGTTGTAATTACCAATAGCGCCATTAAATTTGCCGACTATTTTTACTGCAGCAAATAGTTTTTCCTGCTCTATTAAACGATGAGTAAAATTAGCAAATTCTTTACCCATCGTGGTGGGTACAGCCGCTTGTCCATGAGTACGACCCAGCATCGGATGCGTAGAATATTGATGTGAATAATTTTTTAAATAAACGATAAATTGTTGAATGGCGGGTAATAAGTGTTGAGCGCGTACTTCTTTAAGCATTAAAGCATAAGCTAAATTATTAATGTCATCGGAAGTGCAACCGAAGTGTATAAATTCACGAATAGATTTTAACTGTGGATTATTAGCTAGTT
Source organism: Candidatus Rickettsiella isopodorum (assembly GCF_001881495.1). Classification (NCBI taxonomy): domain Bacteria; kingdom Pseudomonadati; phylum Pseudomonadota; class Gammaproteobacteria; order Legionellales; family Coxiellaceae; genus Rickettsiella; species Candidatus Rickettsiella isopodorum. Next base: position 562,166 of record NZ_LUKY01000033.1, read on the forward strand.
TCTCCTTTAAAAAATACTCAACTGCTTTAATATCGTGTCGGGTAGTCTTCTCTAAGAATTTAATTCTTTCAGCATCTTCCAAGCTAAAGTTTTTAATAATATCATTTAATTGTTGTTGGGTAGTTGGAGAAAATTTAGAAATTTCCTGGATGCCAGAATGAGCAGCAAGGGCTTGTAGCCAACGTATCTCAATGAGTACTCTAAAATAAAATAAACCATATTCACTGCATAAGGGACGTAAAATGTCGGTTTTATCTGAATAACGACCATCAATGGGAGAAATTGCGGTTAAAGGATTAAGTAGCACAAGGGCCTCGATTAGTTTTTTACAGTTCTTTGGATTCCTCTGGACCATATTTTTCTGATCGATCATGTCGTTTTTCTTTGATTTTTTGTTTATGTTTATTGATTTGTTGCTCTATTCTATCAATTAAAGTATCAATAGCAGGATATAGACTTTCATTTTCAGCACTCGCGTAAAATTCAGTACCATGGGTATGCACGAGAGCTTTAGCGACTTGATCTAAGTTTTCAAGACTTAAGGTGATGTGTATTGTTGTGGTTTTATGGGTTATACGTTCCAGGCGTTTAAATTTATCGAGTATATATTGTTTTAAAGCATCCGTAACTTTAATGCCATCATCTGTAATAGTAATTTGCATTAGACCCTCTACTTTATATTCTATTGTCTTTAATATTATTCGAAAAAAACAGTGATTATACCTTAGGTTGAACAGTAAAGTAGAGTGCAAACGATTTTATTAGGTTATTTTTTAAACGAAAGTGTAATTTAAATTTGTTTTATGGACAGTTTGTGCATAATTTAAGACAATCTCTGACTATAGGTCAAATTCATGACCCAAATAGACCTCCCTGACACGTTGGTTATTTAATACTTCTTTTGGAGTGCCCACGTAGATGGTTTCTCCCTCGCTTACTATATAAGCACGCGTGCAAATCGTCAGGGTTTCTCTAACATTATGATCGGTAATCAAAACTCCGATGCCGCGTTGACTAAGGTGAATAATCATGCGCTTAATATCAACGACAGAAATAGGATCGATTCCAGCAAAAGGCTCATCTAATAGCATGAACTTTGGTTCCATAGCCAAAGCCCGCGCAATTTCTACACGACGACGTTCGCCCCCTGATAAGCTAATTCCTAATGTATCGCGGATATGAGTAATATGGAACTCATGAAGTAGATTTTCAAGATGTTGTTTGCGCTGTTCTTTTGAAAGATCTTTGCGTAATTGGAGAATAGCGAGGATATTATCAGCAACAGATAATTTACGAAATATTGAAGGTTCTTGGGGTAAATAACCAATACCTGCTTTAGCACGGGCGTGCATCGGTAAATGGGTAATATTATGGTTATCTAATAAAATCTTTCCTTGTGCACTGGCAACTAAACCTACGATTAAATAAAAGCTCGTGGTTTTTCCTGCTCCATTAGGGCCTAATAAGCCCACTACTTCTCCAGTTTCTAGTTCGATAGAAACATTTTTGACAACAACGCGAGAATGATAGCGTTTGGTCAAATTGATAGCGTGTAATTTACTCATGACAGTACAGGTTGCAATGGAGGGATTATAATTTGAGTATGACCTTCTTTTGAGATAGGGGAACCAACGGTTTTATTTTTAAAATCATAGTTAATTTGAGGGCCTTTGACATGATTCTGTCCTTGCACAATTTCAGCATTACCTATGGCTTCTAGCCAATCTTTCTGTGGATAATAATAGATCGTATTTCCAGTAGCAATTAACTCAGGACGATTAGGAAATACAAGTGCGCGATAACGCGCTGGATTACCGGTAGCGACTACCTTAATGATCTGACCTTTTTGGTCGGAATAACTGGTAGCATAGTCTGCGGTGAGAACTCCAGACCCTTGAGTCAATTTAACATGTCCCTGATAGATTCCTTGTTTTGTTTCATTATTATAGAGCAAGGTATCAGATTCAAAATAGATAGGTTCTGTGAGATTTTTTGGATGCGCATAGGCAGAGATAGATAGAGTATTCATTATTAATAAGGCTATAGATAATAAATAATTTTTAATTGTTTTAAGTGATTTTTTTTTCAACTGAAGTTGAATCCACATCTTAAACCTCATTTACTTTTTTGCAGGTTTGAGTTGGCCCTTTACTTGAGATAAAAGTCGAATCGTTTTTGTATTAAAATTAGCATATAATCCTACAGCATGTATCTCTTGATTTAGCTGAGTTATTATGACCGGTGCGGATGTTTCAGCTGTTTTTTCTTTAAGGTGAATATCTAAAGTTGATGTCGTTAAAGTCGAGACAGTTTTGTTATCTGAACCTTGTTTTTGCTCAAGTTTGACATTATTCCAAAGTTGTAGAAGCTCGTTGTCCTCTTTAAGTTTGCCATAACGAGCTGAAAGTTGCCATGATTCTTTATTTTTTAAAAATAAAGTAAAAATAGGTGTCGTAAGTGAAATACTATCATCTGAGGGGTAATGGACTGATAAAGGCGTGTTTAATTGATCATAAAGATCACCTGATTTATCAATATGATAGATTATAACCTTAGTTGCGTAGGCATCAGGTTGGCTTCCTGTAATAGTTGAGTTTGCAGGTCTAGTCAACTGTAACCATGTATACCAAGTACCCAATAAAATAAGTGAAATAAGAATAAGATTAATGAATAGTGTTTTAGAAAACATACTATTGAATGTAAGCTTAAATAAGTCGCTTGTATACTCACAGCAATGAAATTCAAGTGCGAAGAGTATATTAAGTGATTCTCTGACTCAGGATATCATGAATATGTACCACTCCGAGAGGCTTTTTTTCTTTGTCCACAATAATTAAAGTAGTGATCTTGTTGTCTTCCATTATTCGTAAAGCTTCTGCAGCAAGTTTATCTTTATTTATGGTTTTACAATTAGACGTCATGACGTGATCAACTAAAGTAGTTTGAAGATTTAAGCCCTGGTCTATTGCTCGTCTGAGATCACCATCCGTAAAAATACCGAGTAGGTGTTGGTTTTTATCAGTAATTATGGTCATTCCAAGCCTCTTTTGTGAAACTTCATAGAGGGCTTCAATTAAAGCTGTGCCAGTTCTTACGTTTGGAATAGCGCTTCCAGAGTGCATAATATCAGCTACTTTTAACAATAAACGTCGACCTAATTGACCTTTCGGATGAACTTTTGCGAAATCATCACTGCTAAAACCACGCCTATTGAGCAAAGAGATAGCGATGGCATCCCCCATGACTAATGCGGCTGTACTACTGGAAGTAGGGGCTAATCCCAAAGGGCATGCTTCTTGTTCTATAGGGATGTGGATGATAACAGTTGCTTGTTGCGCTAAAGTAGATTGGGGATTTCCAGTCATCAGTATAAAAGGAATATTGAGTAACTTAAGTGTGGGAAGAATACTGATGAGTTCATTCGTTTCTCCAGAATGTGAGATGGCAATGAGCACATCTTTGGAGCTAATCATGCCTAGATCACCATGATTCGCTTCTGCCGCATGAATAAAAAAGGCAGGACTTCCTGTGCTTGCTAAAGTAGCAGCGATTTTATTACCAATATGTCCCGATTTGCCAATTCCAATCACAACAATATGACCTTGGCAACTTAAAAGTAATTCGCAGGCTTGATCAAAACTCGAATCAATTTTTTTTAATAAACTTAAAATAGTTTTTCCTTCTGTCTCAATTACTTGTCGAGCTGATTCGGAAAATTTTTTAATAGTCATAAATTTTAGCCATATAACTTAGAGTTAGAAAGACACTAGTGGCAACACAGTTTAAAAATTCAAGGGCGAAGAGTCTGTTTGCTTAATTTGGATTTTCTAAGCTAAGCATCCCCGTATTGTTAGCATAAGCGAATAGTTCTGCGTAACGACCCCAATCAATTACAGTACGAAGAACCCGCTCAGCTTCCTTTTCACTCAAATAATCTTCTAATTCATTCAAAAAACGTTCTCTGGAAGCACGTTGACCGGTAGTGCGTCTTTCTTCTAGAACCTGTCGTATATGTTTCGCTAAAGGGACATAACGTAGTAAATGAGCAGCAAAGATTTTTTTTCGCTCTAAGATATCAGCATTTGCAAATAATCTTCCAGCTTCTGTTAAGATTAATTCTCCATTGTTGACATGAGCAAAACCTAAAATATCTAATACTTCAGTCAATGGAAATAAGTCATCGACATCTAAGTGGAGTGATTCAGTCAGTTCAGGTAAACTAACATGGCCTTGATATTCAGACTGATCGAGCGTTTCAAGTAAACCTGTTAGTTCAGAAATATCTGCATCAGGAAGACGGTAACCGATATCGGTAATACGTGGTAGCTGTTCTTTGATCAACAGTTTCTTACGCTCATCCATTTGACGGGTAATTAAAGAGTATATTTGATCAACATATTTTCTAAATTCAGAATTTTGTTCAATTCGTGGATAAGGGAGATCAATGCTTAATTCGGATCGGATGCAACCCGGGTCGCTATCAAATACGATGACACGGTTAGCGAGTAAAACGGCTTCTTCAATATTGTGTGTTACGAATAAAATGCCACGAGTCCCTGTTTGTTTTGCCTCCCATAAATCAAGCAGATCACTTTTAAGATTATCTGCAGTGAGTACATCTAAGGCTGAAAAAGGTTCATCCATTAATAGAACATCGGGATTAATGACAAGAGCGCGGGCAAAACCTACACGTTGACGCATACCACCGGATAATTCTTTTGGATAAGCAGATTCGAATCCATCGAGGCCGATAATATCGATAGCTTTTAAAGATCGGGTTCTACGTTCATCGCGAGGAACTCGTAGTGCTTCGAGACCTAATTCAACATTTTCTAAAACGGTTAACCAAGGTAACAAAGCAAAGTTTTGAAAAACCATCGCCATGCCTTGTACGGGCCCACTCACCACTTTTTCTCGGTAAGTTACTGTGCCACTGCTCGGGTTAGAAAGACCAGAAATGATACGTAATAGTGTCGATTTTCCTGAGCCGGATTTTCCTAATAGAGCAACAATTTCATCTTCATAGAGTTGGAAATTAACTTTATCCAGGACTAATAATTCTTGTTGTTCAGCTTTTTTAAAGGATTTGCTGATATCTTTTACTGTAAATATAGGTTTTTTGTTCATGATATCCCCTAATCTAATCGGTAACGTGATTGAGCTAAATTGTATAGTGGACGCCAAACTAAATGGTTCATGACTAATACAAACACACTCATCATCGCCATTCCAAGCGCTACGCGAGGAAAATCTCCGGCATCAGTCGATTTTGCAATATAAGCACCTAGTCCAGTGGCAGTGAGTGTAGTAGAGCCCCAACTGATTACTTCCGTTAAGATAGTCATATTCCAACCCCCACCAATTGCAGTAATGGTACCTGTGATCCAATGCGGAAAAATTCCAGGTAAAATTAAACGACGCCACCATTGCCAACCTTTAACACCAAAATTGCTGGTTGCTTCTTTAAGATCTTCTGGTAAGGCAGCAGTACCTGCAATAACATTAAATAAAATATACCATTGTGTGCCGAGTAATAATAATGGCGTTGACCATATGTCGATATTTAAGTGGTATCTTAAAATTAAAATAACTGCGACAGGAAATAATACATTGGCTGGAAATGCTGCTAAAAATTGTGCAATGGGTTGTACCCACTCCGCAATACGACGATTTAATCCTATAAAAACTCCAATAGGAATCCAAATGATACTGGCTATCAGAATAATAGTGATGATTCGTAATGCGGTTACGAATCCTAAAAATAATACGTGAATTAATTCGTGTGATGAAATATGTTTTAAAATGAAATGTAATAGTAGCCAAAGTGATGTAGCCACCATTAGTGTAATGCTGCTATACCAAATAATTTCGATCAGTGTATTAGGGTTAGATTTTTTATTTATAACTTCCTTTTTTATATCTTTTGAAAAAGAAATGTTGACGAAAGCATCACCTAATTTTACAAAAAAACGGCCTAAATACTTTAAAATAGTGGTTTGTTGTAATAGCACAGTAATCCAGGAACGAGAAATATACTCTGGACTAACTTGTTCAAAGGTAAATTTTTTTGACCAATTTAATAAAGGTCTGAAAAGGAGTTGATCATAAAGTAAAATTACAATGAACATAGTAAGGATGGTGTAAATCACGCCTGAAATACTAGCTTGACTAATCGCAAGCCCGAGATAAGAACCGACGCCAGGCAATACTATCGTTTGATTATTGACAGAAATACTTTCCGATGCAATTAAGAAAATCCAACTGCCTGACATAGATATCATCATATTCCATAGAAGGCCAGGCATACTAAAAGGAACATCAATGCGCCAAAAACGTTGCCAGGAAGATAAATGGAACATATCGGCGGCTTCTTTCAATTCAGTAGGTACCGAGCGTAGACTTTGATAGAAGCTGAGTGTGATATTCCATACTTGAGCAGTGAAAACTGCAAAAATAGCGGCAACTTCAGGACCTAGTCGACTGCCATGAAATAAAGCAATAAATCCAACTATGGTAATGGATAACAGACCAATAACTGGTACAGACTGCAGGATATCAATACAAGGGATAATAATACTAGCGGCACGTTTATTTTTAGCGGCTAAAGTTCCTACAGTAAACGTAAATAATAAGGAAAACGCCATGGCTGTAAATAGGCGTAATACGGTAAACAAAGCATATTTAGGTAACTGATGAGGATCTAAAGATAAAGCTAAGGGTTGCCCGATTTGATAGGGAGCAGTCATTTGTTTGCCTGCCCAAACAAAGGCAGCAAGCATCCCTAGCACAATAATAAAGGCAACCAAATCCCAGCCATTCGGAAGGATCTTAAAGGAATTTCTAAAGGAAAATCGATTGTAGAATGTTGACATGCACCTACCCCATTTAGTTTGGGGAGGTAGATATTTGCCCCCACTAGTTTATTATACTCTTCGCACTTGAATCTTCGTCTGATCAAAAATTCACACTGTGAATAAGCCAAGCTAGGGGAGGCATATATTTACCCCCTGAAATTTAGCGGGAGCCTAGTTCGATTTTTTTATTTTGTCAATATGTAATTTATTAGATTTAATTTTTGCAGACTGAACGATAGATCCATCCCAAAATACCCAGTGTTGATAGCACGCCAAATAGACTAGCGAGTAAGGTAAGATGCTCAGGCATAAGACGCAATATATCGGTAGATTTTGCTAAAGTAAAAGGAATCGCTAATATCACACCCATTAAACAAGCTCCAGCGACTAACCCACAAGCCAAAGTAAGCCCTCGTTGCCTCGCAACATTGTCGGCCGATTTTTCTGTTTGAATAGGGTGATGTTTAATTAATGTCCTTTCTACGAAATAGGAAGCGAGCCCACCCAAAATTAATCCAGATGAGGTGCTTAAGGGAAGATAGATACCGATACCAACGGCTAATACAGGCAAGCGCATACCGCGTCTTTGTAGTATGTGGTCAATGATGATGCAAAAAATAGCTACAACAAAACCAATGCTTATTAAGTTCCAGGGTAAGTTATGCTTAAATGCGCCGGAAACTAAACTTGCCATCAGTGTAGCTTGGGGCGCAGATAACATTTGAGAGGGATCCATATGTCGTCCAGGAGGAGAAATACCACCAATTCCGTAAGCATTAAATAATAGTTCTAATGTGGGTGCTAAAATTAAAGCGGAAACGACGACACCTAAAATTAATATCACTTGTTGCTTCCATGGAGTTGCACCAACAATTTGACCGGCTTTTAGGTCTTGAATCGTGTCATTGGTAATAGCACAGCTACTACTGACCAGTGTTCCTATGATGATTGCCAAGCCTTCCCCTTCAAGAAAATGCTTACTGTCGTGAGTGAAGCCAGGAGCCCATCTAAAAATAGCCAGTAACGTAAGGGAAGCGAACAATAGTACCGAAAGAGAAACACCGGAAATGGGACTTTGACTACTTCCGATAAGCCCTGCAAAGTAACCACACAGCGAGGAAAAAAAGAAGCCAGTGATTAAGATAAAAACAACGCCGATAATTAAGGTTATTATTTGTATAGTGCTAGTTAATCCAAGAGCAGGATGATTTATAAAGCCAAATAAAATATACCCTAATGGTAATATTAAAATACCTAATAAAGTTAAAGTATAGTGTATGGGTATATCACGTTCGTGTTTAGGTAAGGAGGTATAACCACTTTCTTTAATGGTTCTTAATGAGACAAAAGAGGAATGTACTCCCTTAATAATAGGTTTAATGAGCAGAACCATCGTCCATAAACCACCTACTAACATAGTACCTACACCAATTGGACGTATACTGGATTGCCAAATGCTAGTGGCTAAGCTGCCTGCAGATTGACTAGTAGCTATTGCGAGAGGATGTAAATAGCTAAAAATAGGAATTCCAATGACCCATCCGATGGTGACTCCGAGTAATGTGCTCAGCCCAACGCCAATGCCAACAATATAACCTGCCGCTAGTAATGCAGGTTCAAAACCAAAAGAAAATCCATAAATAAATTTATTATCTGCCTTAAACCATAATGGAAAATTACTTGCTATAATTTGAAAACCTGATTGAAAGAGTGCCACAAAAGCACCTAAAAATCCGCCTTGGATGAGCTCTTTAAGATTTCCTTTACCTTTTTGACTGACTTTCAAAACTTGGCCTATGGCGGTACCTTCTGGAAAGCGCAAAGTAGGATCCGCTAATAAAACCCTCCGTAAAGGGATAGAAAATAAGACTCCTAAAATTCCACCAGTTAGGGAAATTATTACGGTTTGCCAATAATCGAAATGTTGCCAATAGTGAAGAATTATTAAGGCAGGGAGAATAAATGCGGTTCCTGCGACCAGTGCTTCACCCGCAGATGCACCAGTTTGAACAATATTACTTTCAAGTATCGAAGAGTTTTTAAAAAAACGTAGGATACCCATAGAAAGGATAGCGGCGGGTATAGATGCGGAAATAGTTAAGCCGACCTTTAGGCCTAAATAAGCGTTTGCTGCAGCTAAAATGACAGCAAGTAGAATGGCCAATAGGATGGCACGAAAGCTTATTTCAGAGGGTTGTGACGACATGAAATCCGAGGTTTTTTTTAGTAATCATTTTATTTATCACATTGTGTGGTAGAGGTCAAAAAATTTTTGTAAGAAAAAGGGAAGCTTGGGAATAAGAATTGGAAGAAATGTGGGTCTATTAGGAATGTAACCAATTTAATATCCTATGGCGGACGCTTGTTAAACCTATCGATTTAGTAGCTGAAAAGATTTGTATTTCATACGGCTGATTAAGAGTAGCTAGTTGCTGGGTTGTTAACTTCAAGACATTTTCCGCTTGATTCCGTGTCAGTTTATCTGCTTTAGTCAAAAGGATATATACCGGTATTTGATAATGAGAGGCCCAGGTTAGCATGGCTTGATCCCGGTCCTTGAGTGGGTGACGGATATCCATAGTGATAACAAGTCCTTTTAAAGATTTTCTGGTTTTTAGATAGGTGGCAATAGTTTTCTCCCAATCTGTTTTTTTATCATTAGGGACGTTGGCAAATCCATAGCCAGGAAGATCGACTAAACGTAGTTGTTCATTGATTTGAAAAAAATTTAATAATTGAGTGCGTCCTGGGATTTTGCTGGTTTTGGCTAAGCCTTTTTTCCCAGTAATTGAGTTAATTGCTGTAGATTTTCCAGAATTGGAACGGCCAATAAATGCAACTTCTACGCCTTGGTCTGTAGGTAGTTGGTCTAATTGGGCTACGCTTTTTAAAAAGACAGTAAGTGGAAAGACATGGGATCTCAAGGTTATCTTCCGCTTAATTAAAAAAGAAAAATTCCCTGGCCTTTATGTTATTTTTATAGTTTGTTAAAGCCTGCCAAAACTATAAACTATCTAATTGTCTTTAGCAATATCAATTATTTTTTCCCAAAACTCCATAAAAAGTTATGCTTGATTACAAAAATTTTATCTTTATATTCTTTTTTTTATTAGGGGTTTCGCCGAGTAGTGCCAAAATCGTTGAAAAACCGTTTAATGACATTATTGCTGGATGTGAGCTATGTCACGGTATCCAAGGAAATTCCACGGTCAATGAAAATTGGCCAAAATTGGCGGGTCAGAATGTTAATTATTTAATGAAGCAAATGCGAGATTTTCAACCCAATGTGAAACTTGGGCGTGATAATCCAATAATGAATTCATTAATTGTTGCATTGTCGGAAAAAGAAAAAATCAAAATAGCGAACTATTATGCACGTTTGTTAGGAACTATTGATACTGCACAGGTCCATTTACTTTCTTTAGGGCAGAGAATTTATCGTGGCGGAGATTCAAATAAAGAAATACCTGCTTGCTTAGCTTGTCATGGACCTGCGGGCTTAGGAAATCCTCCGGCCGGATTTCCTCGTTTAAGTGGACAACATGCTCGATATATTGTTACGCAATTAAAAGCATTTCGTGACGGTAAGCGCAATAATGATAAGCATCAGATGATGTCAATAATTACCAAAAAAATGAATGACACAGAAATTATCGCCGTATCAAATTATATTTCAGGTTTATATTCTTAACAGTTATGGGGTAATATTTTCATGCTCCGTAGTTATCAACAGACACATTCCATAATGAGTTGCACAGGAGCACCGAAAATCTCGAGTAATAGGACTTTTTGCGATCGATATTATTATTTTTTATGAAAAATGAATAAGCCTGTGTTAATTGCTTGGTTGTCTTGTTGGCGCCCTACTACATTAGTATATTTTAATAGTGTTAACTCATTTTTTTTAGCTAATTCTCTGACATAAATTTCAGCGTGTTGATAACGGCCGTTTGTTTGCAAAGTGTATGAAGAAATAATTCCATCGGCAAGCTCAATAGAAAAGGCGAAGAGGCCATTAGTCGCTAAACGAGGCATTATTTTAGCGAAAAACTCATTAAGATTGCCAAAATATACTAAGGTATCTATACACAAGATAAGATCAAAATAGTCTTTTAATTCAGCTACGCCATTTAAGATATCGTTTTCTATCAAAATATCATAACAGGCTTTTTCTTTAGCTTTATTGAGCATATTACGTGAAATATCTATACCGGTTATTTTTTTTGCAATATCAATAAAGGACTGTCCACTAAGGCCCGTGCCACAACCTAGATCGAGTAAGTTATATTGTTTATTCTTCAAGAAAGGATTTAACTGCTCTCGCAATAATTTAGGTGTTTTATAGAGTAAAATATTTTGTAAATGTGCATCAAATTGAAAGGCATAGTTATCAAATAAATTTTTAATATATTCTAAGGGGGCACTGTCCGGTATAGATTGTTGGGTGAGGGCACTGACCATATAATTGGCAATGGCGTGTTTATGGGTCAAATTTAAAATAGTTTGATAATGAGTTAAAGCAGCAATACGATCATTTAGCTTTAGATAAATGGCCGCAAGATTACAATAGGCATCTATTTGTTGATCATCTATAGTCAAAATTTTTTTTAAATCGATTATGGCTTCATTTAAATGACCAGTTAACATTAAGCTATGGGCGCGGTTAAAAAGTGCTTCAACATCTAATGGCTCTAAATTTAGATATAAAGAATAATGCCATATAGCTTCTTTGAATTGATTAGCTTGGAGTAAAGTGGCTGCAAGATTATTTCTGGCTGTTTTGTGTTTAGGATCGATAACCAATGCACGTTTGAAATAATCAATCGCTACGTCTGGCCGCTCTTTTTTTAACATTAAGGCAGCAAAATTATTTAATAGGTCTACTGAGTTTGGATCCAGAACGAGGATTTTTTCATAATGATAGTGGACCTTTTCTAAATCTTGATCCTGCCAGTAAATATTCGCGAGTTGCCAATGTGCCGGAATAGAATTTGGATGTAAGCTCAATACATTTTTGAATTGTGTTAATGCCGTCTTTTTTTCTTGTTGAGCTAAAAATACTAAGCCTAGATTAAAATGTGCTTCCAGGTAATCCGGTTTTAGAACAACAGCTTGTTTATAATGTTGACATGCGGTATTTAATTGATTTTGTTTATAAAATAAGCCAGCTAAATTATTATGAGCTTCAGCATATTCTGGGTTTAAATGCAAAGCAGCTTGATAATGTGTTAAAGCAAATTCAAATTGATTAGTTTTTTTAAAAGCATTTGCTAGATGAAGATGAAAACGTGCAGAATTAGGTTGGAGAGATAAAGCTTTTTGTATCCAAGCGATCGCGACCTCCCATTGTTGGAGCTCACTAGCAAGCAACCCTAAAGCATGAATAGTTTCTACATGGTCGGGTTGTTTACTTAATATATATTCATAGCTATCTTTAGCATATTTTATATCGCCCAATGCATGAGCCTCTAAAGCTTGTTGAAACAATACCTCAGCGGAGAGTTCTTCTTCAGGCTGAGGGGGTTGTTTCATTTCATTGCCAGATATCAAGATCTGGTTTGAGTTTAATAGAGAATTTTGATCGCCGCGCGCGTTGTTTTCATTCATGTTTGGGCTCAATAAAAAAGAGTAGCTTTCCTTGTTGAGTTAATAAATCATCCCAATTGATGATATCAAAACTTAATGAAATGACACCTGCGGTAGGTAGAATAATAGAGTGTGTACTCGGACATAGCTTATGGGCTAAGCAACTCAATGTAGGATTATGGCCTATTATGAAAACGTGGTTAGATAAATTCTGTGATGAAATTGATTTTAAAATAGCTTCCGTATCGCCAGAGTAAAGTATGGGACTAAGATTAATGAGTTTTGGATTTATTTCTAGCTTTTTGCAAAGAAGCTGAGCTGTTTGTACCGCACGTTTAGCTGGACTACACAGTATACGCTTCGTACGTAAGTTTTTGTCTGTGTTGCTGCTCAACTCGCAATCTTCATGTAGGTTAATACACTCTGGTTGCTTCGTTTTTGTGCCGCCTTGCGAAAAATCCAATTGCGGTGAGTATAAATAATCTTGCAAACTTTTTTTTTCTTTTAATTGTTTTACGATACTTTCAACTTGATGAAAACCTATTTGAGTAAGCAAACGATCTTTATCACTTTTAAAAACGTGTTGTGGATGGGTTGCGGCATGTCGAATGAGTATTAAGTTTTTCATAGATTTAGTTTTTACTAGGAGATGTCGTTATTTCGCACGATGATGGCCATAAATCGTGGTATTTTCTGCGTGATCAGTATGTTCCCTTACGATACTCGAAAAACCACGCTTTCTGACTCTCGCTGAATAATGACACATCCCCAATGGTAGCGTTATCCATTCAATTGCTATAACGACGGCGATGGTAGACACCATCTTTAAAGTTATCAAAAAAATAATCTAATTCAGGATGCTCAACGGGATCCAGTGTATCATCCTTAGTTAGATTCATTTCGGCTGCATAAGCATGGTGAACAGAACCATGAACTAAAATGTGGTACCAAGGTTGGTTTTTAGGAGGATTTCCAGGAGCATTTTTGCTATACCAAGCGTCATCTCCTTGAAAGCCAGCATCAGCGTCAACAATGACACCACGATAGCCAAATAAACTATGCTGGACAATTTCTCCGATTCCGAAACGTGCTTTTATAGGCTCCATCATAACTTAAATCCTAGCTGATATTTTGATAAGTTGCTATGACAGGGACATGATCCGACGGTTTTTCCCACCGTCTTATTTCTTTATCAATTTCACAAGCAATACATTGGGAAGTTAAGGCATTGCTACTTAATATGTGATCAATACGTAAACCATGATTTCGCCGAAAAGCTCCGGCTCGGTAATCCCACCATGTGTAATGACCTGGCTCATTATTAAATAATCGAAAACTGTCTTTAAATCCTAAAGCCAATATTGCTTTTAAAGCTTGACGTTCCTCGGGGCTAACTAATACGTTACCTTGCCACATTTGTGGGTCATGGATATCTTTATCTTCCGGGGCGATATTAAAATCACCTAGTACGATTAAATAGGGATGGTGGATTAATTCTTGTTGTAAGTAGATTTTTAATTGTTTTAGCCATTGTAATTTATAAATAAATTTTTCAGAATCTAAATTTGAACCATTAGGCACATAAATATTGACAATACGCAAAGCTCCTATGTTGACTACTAATATACGTCGTTGAGTGTCATCAAAATCCGGTAAGAAAGTGACTTCATTTTGCATGGGAATACGACTAATGAAAGCAACACCATTATAAGTTTTTTGACCATTATATAAGACATGGTAACCTGCTTTTTTGAATGGTTCTTCAGGGAAATGGTGGTTTTCAACTTTTGTTTCTTGTACGGCAAGTAAGTGAGGTTGATGTGAGTTCAGCCAAGTTAAAACATGCTCTAAGCGTACGCGTAATGAATTAACATTCCAAGTTGCAATTTTAAATAATTTGTTCATTTATAATAAAAAATTTTAATCTCTGTGATAAATTTTTCTCTCTCTACTATTTTTTTTAACCGAGCTTCTAAATCAACTTGGCTACTCAAAACGAGAGGTAATTTCAAGTCAATAGTGATTTTACCGTCTAAATAATGAAAAACTACCGTTTTAATGGCTGTTTCGGGAAGTAAATCATGCCAATGTTGCTGTAAGATTTTTTGTAGGGTATTCCGATCAGGTAAATTATAAGAGGGATTAATTAATTCATCGTCTTCTGTATCAATATGAACGGTAACATCAGTAATATCTGGGAATGATTCAATCAAACGCTTGTCGACTTCTTGGCCGATATAATGCCCTTCCGAAACACTAATGGATGGATCAACTAAAACGTGCACATCACAAAAGATAGAACCTGCAATTGAGCGTGTTCGTAATTGATGAATGGCTTTTACACCGGGAATTTCTTTTATAAATAATTTAATTTTTTCAGTTTCTTCAATACTAAGCGCAGTATCCACTAATTCGCGAATACTATGCCAGCCAAAATCCCAAGCTATTTTTAAAATCATTAAACCGACTATAATAGCCGCAACCGCATCCAATTTAGGGAATCCTAGCCAAGCTCCAATCACACCTATAGCAACCGCTATAGATGTGGCTGAATCACTCCGATGATGCCAAGCATTGGTCATTAACAATTTAGATTTAATTCGAGTCGCGATGTGTTTTGTCCAGAAATAAAGTATCTCATTGAGTAAAACTGAACTCAGTGCAATCCATAAAACAATTTGAGACGGTATGATAATGGCATGGATAGCAGCGATAGTAATAAAAGCATTAATAATAATCGCAAATGCCGCAATAGCTAATATTAACGCTAATAAAACGGTAGCCGCTGTTTCGATGCGACCATGTCCATAAGGATGATCTTCATCAGCTGCTTTATTACCAAATTTTGCGGCAATGATAACGACGCTATCAACAATTAAATCAGATAGAGAATGAACTCCATCTGCTAGTAAACCATGAGAATGACCAATAATACCAAAGATTATTTTTAGTCCTGCTAATAGGATATTTTTTAATCCTCCCCATAAAGCAATAGAGCGAGTTTGTTCATAGCGGGAAGTATGCATTTAACAACTACCTATTTGTATAGCCATGAAAATTTCTCGACATTGTGTACTGCTGGATAGTAAATAATGGCCATGGATACGACACCACGCTGAAATATCAGACAGACTCCCTTTATCAGTACAGACAATCTCTAAAATATCTCCGGGCTTTAATGTTTTTACGCGGGCTTGTACTTTAATAACAGGTAAAGGACAGAGCAAACGTCGAGCATCTAATTGGTGAGTCATAATGATTTAGTTTTTGCTGTATCTAAAGTTATTTTATAAAATTAACAGACTTTATTTAAAAAAATAGTTTATTCAGAAAATACCCGCTAACCTGAAATATACCACTTCTTAGGGATTTGATCTGCAGTAAAAGGGTTAACTGTAACGGTTTGGACTGAACCACTCAATGCGTTAATTTCTAAAGTTACCTTATCATTGGATTTAGCGTCGGTAAAGCGAGCAGAGATTTGTGCTGCAAAATGAATGTATTCAGCAGTAGTTTTACCATCAATTAAGCTTAAAGGGCCTAAGTGGCTAATAGGTTTTATTGAGGTATATTGATGTTGATAGGTTTCAAGAAAATGATTTTCACCTTCGTCTCGACCAATAATGAGCTTAAAATCAGGATGGGGTCGTAGATGCCGACCTACCTTAAGTAAGATAACATCCTCAAATTCATAGTCTTTCTTCCCGCGGTGTTTCCAAAGATCTTTGAGTTTTTGTGTGTAATGACCATTTGTTAAAAAACAACAACCGCCGGCTGGTTGAGCATATTCTTGAAAATTGAATTTTTTTGCTAAATCGAATTGTGGGCTGCGGCTACGACCCGAAAATCCATAGAGTTTATCACGCTCAACCCAGCCTTCACGCTCTACTAAAGTCGGCGCTAATTGTTTGGCACAAAGTGGCCGCAATAAAATATCATCGGCTTTAGATTCATGTGCCACAATAGGCATATTTTTTTTAAGTTGAGATTTTGGTCTTTGACCAATCACTTCTCCGGTAATAATAAAATCGAATTGATGTTGCTCCATCCATTGCTTAGCTCGATTCACCATAAAAATTTTACAATCGAGACAAGGATTGAGATGTGCACCGTAACCATATTTAGGATTCAAGACTATTTTTTTATATTCCTGAATAATATCAATGATATGTAATTTAATTCCTAGAAGTTCCGCAACCCATAAAGCTTGGTTACGTTTAGGTTTTTTATGCTGAGAATTACGAATGGCTTGTGTGTGTCCTTCAATACAAAATCCCGTATAAAAATTAATGCCTTCTACATAAATACCTTGTTCTTGAATAACCCGCACAGCAAGCATAGAATCTAAGCCACCAGAAATCAGAGCAACTGCTTTTTTCATAATCGAACCATTCAAAAATTAAATTCAAAATGTAATTGTTGATTCAGTAGGTTATTTCCACATCGGCCTAAATCTTTGGTAATGGAATTTTCTTCATTGGGTGAGTTTATGGAGGGTCCTCTGATGGGGCCAAACCCGGTGGGCATTATACTCGAAGGAGTTTTGGCTTTTCCAGGAGTAAATTTAAACGTAAATGGCTCGCTATTTAAGGGTGCTACTCTATCTGTGTCTAAACTTGAATGACAAGCTGACAAAAATAGTGAAGAAAAAAGTAATAAAAATTTACTTTTATTCATTTGCTCTCCTAAGAATAATCAATATAGAAGTTTTAACTACTAGCTTTCAAGCAATTTTAATCAGGCCTATTAAAAAATGTTTTTTAGGATGTTAATGCTTGCTCAAGATCATCAATAAGGTCTTGCACCGCTTCTATTCCTACAGATAAACGCAGCAGATTCTCGGTAATGCCGAGACGTTCACGAGTTTCTAACGGCAAAGCAGCGTGAGTCATAATGGCCGGATGATCCACAAGACTTTCTACGCAACCTAAACTTTCTGCCAGCGTAAATAAACGGCAACGTTGAAGGAAGTGCTGTGTTTCTTCAAAGCTACCTTTCAACACAAAACTAACAATTCCGCCGAAGCCGTTAAGCATTTGTTTTTTAGCTAATTTATGTTGGGGATGATTTGTTAAACCAGGATAAAAGACTTTTTCGACCTTATGGTGTTGTTCTAGAAACTGAGCAATTTTTAATGCGTTTTCACTATGTCTTTGCATGCGTAAGGCTAGAGTATGTAAGCCTCGCAAGGCAAGAAAACTATCAAAAGGACCTTGTATGGCCCCCATCGCATTTTGTAAATAGCTTATTTTTTCAATTAATTCAGGATTGTCACCTACTACTACGATGCCTCCGATCATATCGGAATGTCCATTTAAATATTTAGTGGCAGAATGGACAACGAGATCACAGCCTAATGATAAAGGTTGCTGGATCCAAGGAGTAGCAAACGTATTATCAAGTACAGTGATTATTTTATATTGTCGAGCAATTTTAACAGCTTGTGCGATATCAACTAATTTTAATAAGGGATTAGTTGGGGATTCCATCCATAACAATTTAGTTTCGGGTTTGATGTGTTGGTTTAGATTATTTAAATCAGTCATATCGACATATGAAAAATTTAATCCGGATGATCGTTGCTTAATTTGATTAAATAAACGTACTGTTCCACCATACAAATCATCCATGCCGATAATATGATCACCAGGATTTAATAGTTCTAGTAACGTATTAATAGCCGCCATTCCAGAGGCAAAAGCAAATCCAGCACGACCATTTTCTAAATCAGCAATACAACGTTCGTAAGCAAATCGTGTAGGGTTTTGCGTTCTAGAATATTCAAAGCCTTGGTGTACGCCCGGACTTTTTTGCGCGTAGGTCGAGGTTGCGTAAATCGGCGCTATTAAAGCACCTGTACTTGGATCGGGTATTTGTCCAGCATGGATGCAGCGCGTAGCAAAATCTAGTGTTTTCTTTACTTTTTTCATAAGTTTGTTGATGAATGATAAAATTCATCGATGGTTTTAACTAAGCGTTGACAGATTTCATCCGCATCAGTTTCTTGTAGAATTAAAGCAGGTAAAAGACGGATCGTATTATTAGAAACAACGTTAAAAAGCAAACGATGTTTTAATCCAATTCTAGGAATATTACGACATTCAATATCGAGTTCAATGCCTATCATGAGTCCTTGTCCCTTTATAGCAACGACATGTAGATGTTTAGCAAAACAATGTTGTAATTTTTTTATCAAATAAGCTCCTATTTTTTTTACATGTGCAGACATATTTTCTTTTTCTAAAGTTTTAATAACAGTGATGGCGACGGCACAGGCTAAGGCACTACCCGCAAATGTAGAACCATGTTTTCCAATGGGAAAAATATTATTTGCTTTTCCACGAGAACAATAAGCGCCAATTGGAAAGCCATTACCTAAGGTTTTAGCAATCGTAACGATATCAGGAAAAATATGGTACGATTGATAGGCAAACCAAGGTCCGGTACGACAAAGGCCGGTTTGTATTTCGTCGAGTATCATAAGCCAATCATATTGGTCACAATAATTTCGAATAGCTTGTAAAAAACGTGGTGTTGCTGCTGTAATCCCGCCATCTCCTTGAATCGGCTCTAACATAATAGCAATTATATTTTTTTTATGTTGCTTTATAGTATTTTCTAATGCAGCTACATCATTAAATGGGATATGAATAAAGCGCTCTAATAAAGGTTCAAAACCAATTTGTAAACGCTCACTACCCGATAGACTGAGAGTTGCCATGGTTCTACCATGAAAGGCATTTTTCATGGCTAAAATGATGGGTTGTTCGATCCCTTTTTTGCGTGCATAAAGGCGCGTCATTTTGATGGCTGCTTCGTTAGATTCTGCACCCGAATTCGAAAAAAAAACTTGATCCATTCCCGATACACGTGCCAATTCAGAAGCTAATATTTCTTGTTCAGGAATATGGTAAGTATTAGATGTGTGAATTAACTTTGCAGCTTGATTGCAAATCGTTTCAGTGATGGCTGGATGGGCATGGCCTAAGCCACATACTGCGATACCTGCTAAAGCATCTAAATATCTTTCTCCTTGAATATCGGTAAGCCAAACTCCTGAGCCTTTTTCAAAGGCAATAGGCAGTCGATTTGGGTAAATAGGCATCAAGGCAGATGACATAGCTATTTTCTCTGTTGTCTTAATTATTTTTCGAAATTTTCAGCAATAAAACCCCAATTCACTACTTCCCAAAATTTCTCAAGATATTTTGGTCGTGCGTTGCGATAGTCGATATAATAAGCGTGCTCCCATACATCGCACGTAAATAAGCAGGATTTACGCTCACTCATCGGGGTTAAAGCATTAGCGGTGGTTTCTATCTTTAAACCTTGTGCATCATCTTTGATTAGCCAAGCCCATCCTGAGCCAAATTGAGCAATAGCGGCCTTAACAAAAGCCTCTTTAAATTTGTCGACCGATCCAAAGGATAGTTTAATAGCTTCTTCTAAAGGTCCTTTTAATTTGTTTTTAGATGCATCTGGCGTCATACAATGCCAATAAAAGGTATGATTCCAGACTTGAGCAGCATTATTAAAAATGGGACCCGGAGGCGCTTTTTTAATAATATGTTCCAAGGATAAATCTTCAAATTCTGTACCGAGAATTAATTCATTAAGTTTATCAACATAGGCTTTATGGTGTTTTCCATAATGATATTCTAAGGTTTCCTTCGAAATAACGGGAGCCAGGGCATCTAAGGCATAGGGTAAAGGGGGTAACTCGTGCTTCATGGGAGTATCCTATTTTTATCGATTTGCTAAAATTGCTAACATCAGTTTAAAATCCAGCTAATAATAAGGCAAGCATTTAAATCAGGCTTACTGTAAGTTTTGTTTTGTGTAGTTTTTTGCATAGGAAATCTGAGCGTCATTTAGATAAAAAATAAAAACGACCTAACTGTAATAATAAAGGTAAAAAATTTACCAATTTTAAGCGAGGAAAATCAATGTCTATTACTGAAATGAATACATTAGAAACAATCAAGCAACAAATTACAAAATATCCACTGATTCTCTATATGAAAGGGTCTCCAGAAAAGCCTTGTTGTGGTTTTTCTGCTCGAGTAGTACAAGTATTAAAAGCATGTCGTGTAAAATTTGCACATGTCAATGTACTGGAAGAGAGTGATATACGCCGTGAACTCCCTCTCTATTCTAACTGGCCAACTTTTCCACAACTTTATTACAAAGGGGAGTTAATAGGAGGATGCGATATCATTGAGCAACTTTACAAAACGGGTGAGCTACAAAAAAAATTATCAGAAACTTGATTTAAATTGATTTAGCATCTATTTTCCTTTAATTGGTAAGTGTTCTTTGTAGGCTAAGGTAGTATGGCGTATTCTTATAATGAAACCATTGACATAAGTCATGGTGTTCGGTATAAAATGCAATAGCTATCGAGTCTTTCAAGATAAGCTAATTTCAGCACTAATAACAAAGTCTTGTACCTTCCAAATTGCTGAAAATTTAAAAAAACAAATATAATATCTGTAAAACGGTTCTGGTAAACCGCTAAGCAAGTCTCCGTTTAGAGTTTGCGAAACTGTAAATTGTAAATTTACAGCGGTGCCAAGACCAGGGTTGTTTAATTTTCGCCGATATCGCTTTTAAAGCAGGAATGGAAATTAAACAGCCTTGGTAGGAAATAACAAGGGATAAATATAAGTAAATTGTTTTTTGAATTATTTTTATGAGCGTAGCATATTCCAACTTTTATCGGTGTGTTACGAGCGTAGAATTAAAGAAGTACTAGATTTTTGTAAAACTAATTTTTTGTTTGAGTCGGCAAACTAATTTGCCGGTAATTAAGAGAGCAAAAAATTTAGCTTTCAAACAATCTAATGTTGAGTTAACAACCTATTAAGGAGATGGATGAGTATGAAACTCAAAGCGATTGTTGCTTCACTCGTAACACTAGGGCTTAG